>JAGHYP010000229.1 GCA_017743585.1 Chloroflexota bacterium | reverse complement strand
ATCAATCGCCGCTGGACGTGGCGCGCACGCTGGATGCTCCTGTTGCGCTCGCCGATTGCATGGGCGATGTGCTTGACGCCGCGCAAGGGCTCAATAAGCTCACGTTCTCGCCGCACCTCTCGCCCGCTGAGATTCCAATCATGCGCGAAGGCGGCTGGGCAGTTGAGAAATATCTGTGTTGAATGTGAACATCAGACGGGCGGCCACGGATAATTCGGGCCGGGGCCCGGGCGCGGATACGCGCGGCGCTGCAGCAGCTTGCGCAGGCGCGCCAGCAGCGCGTTGATCTCCGCTTCGGAGAGCAACTCGCTCAGCGCGCGGCGCAGCGGATTCATCGGAGACTCGATCTCGCAATACAGCCGCTCTAAATCCGCCAGCAGGTCGTCTGGAATTGGCTCGCCTGCGAAGTCCCAGATGACCGTGCGCAGCTTCGGCGCGACGTGAAAGCCGATGCCGTGATCAATGCCCCACAAGTGGCCGTCTTCGCCCACGATGCAGTGCCCCCCCTTGCGGTCGGCGTTGTTGATCACGTAATCGAAAGCCACTATCTTCATCAGCGGCTGCCGAAAGGTCTCATCTAAGGTGAAGTAAGTGACCTCAGGGTCGTGCGCGATATAAAGCTGAACTGAGCCGAAGCCGCGCAGCCCATCGCGCAGGACAGTTGGCGGCACGATCTGCCAACCGAGCGCTTGCGAGACGAGGAATGCAGCGTACTCACGACGGCAGAGCGTGCCGTTTGGGAAATCCCAGAGCGGACGCTCGCCGCGCTGCGGTTTGTAGACCGCCAAGATCAGCTGCGGCGCGTCAGGCTCGCTGAGCGCAAGCTGCACGAGGAAGGTGCTATTCGAGCCCCAGCGCGGCACGCCTTGCCGCGCCTCGCGCATCTCGCCCTTTTCAAGCCAGCGCAGGACGCGCGGCACATCCTGCGGTCGGCACACGCGGTTGACTTCCGCCTTGAGCATCGATCACACTCCTGCCGCAAAGCAGCAGCGCATCCCTCTTCGCCTCACGGTCGCTTCGCGGTCACGTCCAATAGTTCAGCACACGCCCGTTGCGCGTAGGGTTGGGTCGCCCCTGCTTGGCTACATCTAAGGCGCGCAGGCCGAGCGCGCGCATCTGTGCGCGCGTGACCCACAGCCGCACGATGGAAGGCGAGACGGGCTTTGGATCTTGCCCCTCTTGCAAGACAATCAGCTCTTCCGCCACGATCAGCACGCGGTCGCGCCCCTTATCGTAGTCGAGGCCAATGCGCGAGACGCGGAACAACGCTTCAATCGGATCGCGCAATTCCATATCCATGCGCGACATATCGGGCATATCGTTGCTCAAGCCCAGGCTGCGCTCGAGTCTATCAAGCATGTCGCGCGATGCCTCGCCGATGGCGATCGCCTGTTCTTTTTCGATGATCAGCGAGAGCAGTCGCCCTTGCCCGCCTGCTTGCAAATAGAAGACGCGCCGCCCCTTCGGGCCAACAGTGCCAATCGTGATGAAATCAACGGAATCCAGCTCTATCTCTAGACCCATAGCTTGTTCAATCCTTTGTCATGCGCCCGCGCCGGGCCACTTGCCTTGCCTGCCCAGCGAGCGCGATGAGCTGCTCAGGGGCAACGATCAGATGCAGCCGGCGCGGCGCGCCCTGCCCTTCGCTTAGCAGCTCTGCAAGCGTCAGCCGCAAGTGCGATCCATCCGACTCGTATTCTAGCGCAGTTTGCCCGATCCGAAACATGACCTTGTCAGGCGCGCTCAGCGCAGGCAGCTTGGCTGGCGTCAGAGCAGCGCCGCTGAGCAAGGTCTCGATTTGCTCAGCCAGCAGCAACGCTTGCGCCTTCTCGATGATGAACGTGATCGGCTCGCTTTGCTCTGCGCTGCGCGCCTGCAGATAGAAGATGCGCTTGCCTAGCGCTCCAACGGCGTCCAGCGTCAGGGATGCCACAACGAGCCGTTCCAGCTGCAGAGCAGCGCTCACTGCCGATAGATGGCTGGTCTCGTTGATTTGAACCACGCTCGGGCGCAGAGAGCCGAGCCGGACGATGCTGATCGAAGCGGGCGAGATCTCAATGCGCTGGAACAGATCGATGTGCATGCCGAGATAGTGGGCAAGGATCAGCTTGATCACGTCGCTATGCGAGAAGATTGCCACGCGCTGGCGTGGATGCCGCTCGGCGAGCTGCTCGAGCGCGTCCACAGCGCGCATTTGAGCGGCGCGCAAGGTCTCACCTTCAGGGAAGCGCGCGCGGCTCGGCGTGATCTGGACGACGCGCCAGAGCTTGCGCTTCGCCAGCTCTTTCAGGGCTGCGCCTTGCCATCTGCCATAGCGCACCTCGCCGATCGCCTCAGAGAGGACAAGCGTGAGATGCGGATGATGCGCCAAGACAGCTTGCGCCGTCTCAACGCAGCGCTCAAGCGGGCTGCTGTAAGCAGCATCCAACGGCGTCCGAGCAAGCCGTTCGCCCAGCGCGGCTGCCTGCGCGCGCCCCTCAGCGTTCAAATGCACGTCAGGCGTCCAGCCGGCAAGGCGCCCTGTCTTCACAAAGTCATTCGCAGCGTGGCGGATCAGCAGAAATTCGGTCAAGCTTCAGTCCCCATTTGCAGAAAGCTAGGCGATCGTGGCATAAAGCCTTGCGCTCGGCAACTTGAAGCAAAACCAAGCCCAGCTTAGACGCGAATTGTCAGGACATTCCAACAAATCTAGCACAAAGTTAAATCGCAAAAAAAGCGGACTCATGTAAGATCAAGCTAGAGGACGCAGCTTGCACGTTCGGCGCAGGACGTGCAACGCTCGGCGAGATGATCAAGCTGAGATGAACAAACCGAGCCTGTGCTCGTAGGATGCGCAGGATCAAACTGTCTGATGAAGGAGCGCTGGTTTTATGAGGTTCTTTCCGATCAAGCGGGATGCGGCACGCGGTCAGTCGTTAGTTGAATACGCGCTGATCGTCGTGCTGGTTGTGGCCGCCATCGCCCTAGTGCTCACGGTTACTCCGCTCGAAAACGCCATCAGCAACGTCTTCGACGATGCCATTGCAGGCGTGATGAACAACACGGTCACGCCGCGCAGCACGCTCAGCGAAACTGAGTTCTGGCGCTTGGTGACGGAAATCGCTTCGATCACGCCACAGACGCGCGTCGCCGCCACCAACACGATCCCTGCCGGCAGGCAGCCGACCAACACGCCGACGCGACCGCCAACGAACACGCCTGTTCCCACTGTGACAGGCACGCCGCCAACGCCAACTAGGACGCCGACACAACGCCCGCCTGCCACGCCTGTGGACGTTGAGCACAACTATCCTTTCTATGACTCAGGCGACCGCCTCGGCGTATGGCACATCGGCTTTTCAAACGTCATCAATCAAACTGCGCTGTGGACGGTGGAATATTTCAACAATCCGACGGACGCCAATTGGTTCCCCGGCATTCCAGCAGCTACAGAGTACTTGTTCTGGCCTCAAGATATCAATCGGACGTGGGAAGGCGTGCCAAACGGCTCAATCCTCAACCCCGATAACTGGAGCGTCCGCTACACTGCCACGATTCCGCTGGAAAATTTCCGCTATCAAATTCGCCTGACTTCTAAATCGCTGGCGCGCTTGATCATCAACGGCGTGACAGTAGCGCAGATCGCGCAGGATACAGGCAGCGTGGAGCGCTCCGTGGTGACCGACTACGCCGGCACAGTTGGCACAGCCGACGTGCGCATCGAGATGCGCGATATCGCTGGCGAAGCCTCGATCGGCGTCATCTTCAACCGCCTCGCGGATCGCGGCACTTGCGATTGGCAGCTGACTAACATACAACCGCACAGCCCGCCCTCGCAATACACAGATAGTCTCGGCAGCTACGCGGTTGACTCAGATTGTCATTTGCGGCTGCGCGGCTACATCAGCATCCCCGCTTCTGCCAGACCGCGTCTCGTCTTCTGGGAACGTTGGGCGCTCGGCACGCAGGATACAACCTACGTCGGCATCCGAGATTACGATGATCCTAACGAGCCGTGGGTGTGGGTGGCTGTGAACACTGGCGCCAATAGCAACATGAACTGGAAGCGCCGCGTTTACAACTTGATGGACTTCAACGGGCGCGATTGGCGCGGCAAGAAGATCGAACTCGCTTTCCGCGTGGAGAGCGTTGACGCGAACACCTCGGATGGTTGGTATATTGACGATATCGCCGTCGAGGACGACACAACCCGGCTGTACACGATAGGCTTCTCCGATCCTGCCGATAATCCCGCCATTTCGCTGTCAAACTGGCTGAATGAGTGCAGGTGGCAGCTCACCACTACCAAGAAGTACTCAGGCGCCAGCGCTTGGGCGAGCAATCCCGGCACAAACTACCAAAATAACGCCGATTGCTCCTTGATACTGAACGGTTTGGTAGACTTGACCGCCTACTCGGCAGCGAGCCCTGAAACGCTTGAGCTATCGTTCTACAGCGACGTGGCGCTTGCCGGCGTCACTGACCGCGTTGTGGTGGAATGGGCGCCTGAAAACTCAGATACATGGACGGCCATGCGTCCTTTCGGCTCAACCAGCGACTACGTCGCACAGGCGACCACAGCGCCATGGCGGCAGGTCT
>JAGHYP010000228.1 GCA_017743585.1 Chloroflexota bacterium | reverse complement strand
CATCGCGCCGATCCCCAGCGGGCAGACCGCCAACGTGCGCATTCAAGTCAATCTCACCAACACGAGCGGCATCGCGCTGAGCGACGCAGTGCTGCTGGCAGCGGGCGGCGCGCGCTCGCTTGGGACAGTGCAGGCGGGCGAGAGGCTCAGCGTGCAGCTGGACGTGAATCCGCGCCAATCGCCGCCGCTCCGCTCGGGCAGCGGCAATCTGATGCCTATCTTCACAACGATGCACATCGGCACGGTCGCCGATATCATGGGCGCGAATTACGCCCACGAGCATGCGCTCTATCGCGGGCGCGGCTTTGAGAGCGCCGAGCTGCGCCGAGAGATGTGGCGGCGGCAATTGTTCCTCGAGGCGATGATCGCGGATGCCGATCCGAACGGCGGGCGCGGCACGGACGTCTATCTGGTCGGCTGGTCGGATCAATCGCCGCTCGACGCGCGCTTGGAAGGCGCCGCCTTCGAAACAGAAGATACCACGCTATACATCTTCCGCCTGCCGACGCGCGTTCAAGCCCTCTCGCCCGACGGCGTGGTCGAATTGCCAAGCGCCTATTTGACTTGGACGACTGCTGAGGCGAGTCCGCGCCGCGACGTCGCGCCGTATGAGCTATCCCTGCAGCCGGGCGAGGCCGCGATCTTCCGCTACCAGCCGATGCCGCTCATGCGCCTGCAAGATGTGCAAGCGATGCACCTGTTCGCCAAGCCGGGCAATTCTCTCAGCATCGGCAAAGGGCGAGTCTCGCTGTGGGACTGGGAAGCGGCGAAATGGGTGCCGATTGACATCAGCAACGTCAGCGCGCGGGTTGCCGACCGCCCGGAGCGCTTCATCGGGCCGGAAAACGCGATTGAACTGCGCGTGGACGTGCCGAGCGACTCGGCGGCTGTGCATTTCGAGGGCATTGACATAACGCTCTACGGCCGTCTGAGAGCTGCGATGCAATAGCCTTGCGATTGTTGAGAGACGAGAGGGTGCGGAGATGCCTGAGTTGGCTTTTGAGTCATCAGGGAGCGCCCTGCCCGCCGAGAGCGCGCCCGTCGTGGACGAAACCGACCTGATCATCGAGACGCGCGGCTTGGTCAAGCGCTACGGCAAGCTGACTGCTGTCAACGATCTCTGGCTGAGAGTGCCGCGCGGCGCGATTTACGGCTTCGTCGGCCCGAATGGCGCGGGCAAGACCAGCACCATGCGCATCCTGACCACGCTGATGCTGCCGACTGCTGGTCAGGCGTATGTAGCGGGCTACGAGGTGACCAAAAACCCGCGCGCCGTGCGCCGCGCAATCGGCTACATGCCCGATTACTTCGGCGTATACGAGGATATGAAAGTCTGGGAATACCTAGACTTCTTCGCCGCCTGCTACGAGATACCTGAGAGCAGCCGCTCGCAGCTGATCAACGACCTGCTGGACTTGGTGGACTTGAGCCATCGGCGCGACGACATGGTGGATAAGCTCTCGCGCGGCATGAAGCAGCGCTTGTGCCTTGCGCGCACGCTCGTCCACGATCCCCAAGTGCTGATCTTGGACGAGCCGGCTAGCGGCTTGGATCCGCGCGCGCGCGTGGAGATCCGCGAGCTGATGGTGGAGCTGGCGCGCATGGGCAAGACAATCTTCTTCTCATCGCACATCTTGGCGGATGTGGCGGAAATTTGCACACACATCGGCATCATCGAGGCGGGGCGGATGGTGATGCAAGGCAGCCTAGAGTCGATTCGCCGCCAGCTCGCGCCACACCGCGAGGCGGTCGTCACGCTGCTCAACCGCGCTGAGGAAGCCAAAAGCGTCTTGAGCGGCATTCAAGGCGTCTTGGCGGTCGCCGAGCTGCCTGAGGAAGGCGGACGCAAACGCTTGCGCATCGCCTTCGAGGGCGAGGACGCGCTGCTCTCAGCCATGGTGCAAGCGCTGGCGGCGCAGGGCATACCTATCCTGCACTTCAGCGAGCAAACGCAAGACCTTGAGTCGGTCTTCATGAAGGTGACCAAGGGGATCGTCTCATGACCGAAGCAGAAGCGCTGCCGCGTCGGCGCGGCGGCTGGTTCTTCAACAATCCGTTCAACAATCCTGTGGCGATAAAAGAATTGCGCGGGCGGATGCGCGGCGCGCGGGCCTTCATCATGCTCTCGGTCTATCTGCTGCTAATAGTCGGCTTTACGCTGCTGCTATACGTGATCTCGACGGCGTCGCAGGACGTCTTCGGCTTCAGCTCGGGGGGGCAAGTTGGGCGCGCGCTTTTCACGGGCATCGTCGGCCTTCAGCTGCTCTTGGTCACTTTCATTGCGCCCGCTCTCACGGCGAGCGCGATCAGCGGCGAGCGCGAGCGCCAGACTTACGACCTGCTCAGGACGACGCTGCTGCCGTCGCACAAGCTCGTGATCGGCAAGCTGTTCTCGGCGCTCTCATACCTCTTCTTGCTGCTGATCGCCGCCATTCCGCTGCAGAGCATCGCCTTTTTGTTCGGCGGCGTCGCGGAGATCGAGGTGCTGATAGCGTTCGTGATCTTGTCAGTGACGACGATCGCGCTCGGCGCGACGGGGATCTATTTCTCCGCGGCGCAGAATCGCACGCTGGCAGCGAACATCACGACGTACGCCATGACGCTCTTCATCACAATCGGGCTGCCGATAGCGACTTTGATCCTGACCTTGCTCTTCTCCAGTCTGTTGAGCGCCGGGGGAGCGGATACCTCAGCCGAAGTGCAGATCGCGTTGCTCTACGGGCTAGTCGCTCTGGCGGCCACCAACCCGCTGATGGCGGCGTCCCTGACGCAATCCTGGCTGATCAACAAACAGAGCGCCTTTTTCTTCTACGAGACGGTCACCAGCACGACGGGCGTCATCCAAGTGCCGATCCTCTCGCCATGGATTTTGTTCGGCGCGGTCTATCTGCTGGTCGCGCTCATTTTGGTGATTCGGACTGTGCAGCGCGTGCGGAGCATCGAGGAGTAGCGCGCTGCGTCTCGCTAAAAGCGTTAATGAGGCACGGACAATGGCCGATTCAGTCGAGTCAGCCGATTTTGAGAAGGCGCGGCAGACGCTGCTAGAGCTCACGGCACAGGCAATTCGCGCGCCACAGATGCTCAGCGCCTTGCAACTGCAAGACGCGGTACAGCGGGCGCAACAGGCTCAGCCGCGGCAGCGCTTGCCATTTCAATGGCGGCGCGGCGAGTTGATCGCAACGGCCGCGCTCAGCGCGCTGCTGATCGCGCTGCTGCTGATCGCCAATCCACAAGCTGAGGTCATTGCGCAGCAGATCGCGCTGCGCAGCGCGATTGAAGCGCAACTGGAGCGCGTCGAGGCGCTCAAGCGCGATATCCTAGCGAATCCTGAGCTCTCTGAGGCAGAAAAGCAAGCGCTGGCGCAGATTTTGCAGGAATTGCAGAGAAAAATGGCGCAGCCGAACTTGACTCAGCTTGAGGCGGTCGCGCAGCTCTCGCAGGCGGCGCAGCAGATGAACAACGCGCGCAGCCAGCTGACCGATCGGCAGCGCGCGGCGTTGCGATCGGCCGGGCGGGCGCTGAGTCAGAGCCCGCCGATGCAAGGCGCGGCTCAGGCGATGCAGAACGGCAACTTAGGCGATGCTGCTGTGCAGCTGCAGAGCCTATCGCGGCGCGTGAGAGACGGTCAGCTGACGCGGGCGCAGATTGAGAGCATGGCGCGCGCGCTGCAACAGGCGGCGCAGGCGTTGCGAGAGGCGAACTCGGCTGCCGCGCAAGCGTTCCAGCAGGCGGCGCAGGCGCTGCAGCAAGGCGATCTGGGGCAGGCGGCGCAAGCCTTGGGGCGAGCAGCACAGGCGCTGCAAAGTCAACAGGATCAGCTGGCGCAATCTCCCTTGACACAGGCGGCGCAGCGGGCGGCGCAGGCGCTCGCGCAAGGCAGCAACCAGATGGCACAGGTCGGGCGCAAGGGTCAGGGCGCGCAGATAGAGCGACAAGGGGCGCAGAGCGGCGCTCAACAAGGCGCGCAAGCAGAGCAGCAAGGCTCGCGAGCGGGGCAAAGTGCATTCGAGCAGCAAGGCGGCGGCGCTCAGCAAGGCGCGGCGGGGCAGCAAGGCGATTGGGGCGACGCTCAAGCGCTAGGGCAGCAAACGGGCGCCGAGAGCGCGGGTCAGGGCAGCGGCGGCGCGGGCAAGGATACGACCAAAGGCACGCCGAGCGACGGAGAGCCGGTCGTGGCGCACAAGAGTAGCGGCGACGGCGCGCTCGGCGATAACGAGTTCATCCACGCGCCGTCGTTCATCAACGGGGAGGGCGGCGAGTGGATCGATCTGCGCAGCGACGAGGCTCTAATCGAGGCGGGCGAATTTGTGCGAAATCCCACGGGCGAATCGCGCCTGCCGATCCGCGAGGCGGTGCGGCGCGCGGCCGCCGATGCAAATCGAGCGATGGAGAGCGAGCGCGTGCCGAGCGCTCTGCGCGACCTCATCCGCCGATACTTCACCGATCTGCAGCGCTGATTTGCCGCGCCGCATTTTGGGCGCTCAGCTTGTGCTTGGCGGCTTGCCAAGCCGAGCTGCCGCGCGCGCCTGAGCCAACACAGACGCCTTTCACGCCGCTGCCGACGCAGGGCGCCCTAGAC
>JAGHYP010000227.1 GCA_017743585.1 Chloroflexota bacterium | reverse complement strand
ACCTACGATCCTGCGCGTGGCGGGCCGACGCCATTGCCTACGCCGACCTTCACGCCCTTGCCGCCTAAGGACATCATCACTTTGGCGATGGAGCCGCAGGAAGCTGTTGCGCTGGTCTGGGCGATTGAGTCGCGCCTGCCCATCACACTCGCCTTGCGCTCCGCCCGCGACCGCAATGCGCCGCCGACCTCTACCAACGCAGTCTCCCTAGAGTACATGATCTCGGAGTACCGCGTGCCGCAGCCAGCTAGCTTGCCTTACGCGCTAGAGCCTGCTATTCGCTCGATTCGCCGCCTGATTTTGGCTGAAGAACTCGCGCTTGGCACGCTGAACCGCTGAGGGCACTTGCTCCCATGACGCTTGCTCCCAATGAGGTGAGAGCGAATGGCTGATAAGAAAATTCGCATTCTGATCGTAGACGATATCCCAGAGGCGCGCGAGCGCCTGCAGAAGTTGCTTGCGTTTGAGCCTGACTTCGAAGTGGTCGGCATGGCGAGCGGCGGGCGGGAAGGCGTTCGGCTGGCTATTGAGCTGCAGCCTGACATCGTGCTGATGGATATCAACATGCCGGACATGGACGGCATCACGGCTGCCAACGAGCTGCGCCGCAACGCGCCAACGGTTGGCGTGATCATGATGAGCGTCCAAGGCGAGGCAGAGTACATCCGACGCGCTTTGCAGGCAGGCGCTCGCGACTTCCTGACCAAGCCGCCGCCTGCTGAGGAGCTCTACGCCACGCTGCGCCGCGTGGCGGAAGATGTCCGCTCAATGACCGTGCTGGTCAGCAGCAGCGATAAGAAAGAAAAGAAAAAACTTGAAGCTCAGGATGACCACATCTCGCACGTCATTGCAGTTTACAGCCCGCAAGGCGGCGCTGGTAAGACGACTATCGCCACCAATCTGGCTGCCGCGCTCATGCGCGAAGGCGTGCGCGTCCTGCTCGTGGACTGCGACTTCCAGTTCGGCGACGTCGGCATCTTCCTCAACTTGAAGCCACAAGCGACCATTGTCGAGCTGATCAGGAATGTAGACGACCTAGATATCGATCTTGTCAATAACGTCCTCGTGACGCACGATAGCGGCTTGCGCGTTTTGGCGGCGCCGCTGCGCCCTGAAGATGCTGACTACGTCCCAATAGCGAAGGTGCCGGCCTTGATCGAGAAACTGCGCAGCGTATTCGATTACATCGTCCTTGACATGAACACGCGCATTGACGATACAACGCTCGCCCTGCTCGACATGGCGTCGCGCGTTTTGCTGGTTTTGAACCCGACCCTGCCTGCGCTCAAAAACGGCCTGGCAGCGATGACGTTGTTCAACGGTCTTGGGTATCCCGAAGAGAAGACGCTGCTGGTGCTGAATCGCGTCACGCCTGAGCTAGAGCGCTCCAAGGTCACGCTCGCCGTCAACGTCTTCGAGCAGAAATTGCGCCGCAAAGCCTTCGCTGTCATCCCGATGGATGAGAAGCGGGTGCTGTTCGCTGTCAATCGCGGCATCTCGGTCATCGCTAAAGATCGCCATCTGTCGCCTGCGCGCGACTTGATCGCCATGGCAGATGCGCTGATCGCGAGCTTGACGCCCAAGCAAGAGCCACCCGCGCAACAACCATTACCAGCGCCTGCCAAACCGCCTTCCTCGCGTCTAGGGCGCTTACTTGGCGGCGGCTGATCGCTGAACATCAGGAACGCTGAGTTATAAGTTGTAGGAGTGACCGCTATGGGAATCTTGAAACGTATCAACAAGGATCAGCAGCCGCAGGGCGGCGCAAGCGGGGGCGTGCCTGCCAGTTCGTCAGCCATGCCTGCTGCCCGCCCGCCAAGCGAGGAGCCCTCGCGTTTGGATAGCTTGCGCATCCGTCGTGCGCCGAGCGGCATCAGCGCAGGCGTAGGCTCATACTCAGACCTGCGCAACCGCGTGCAGCAAGCATTGCTCTCAGAGCTTGATCCGCGCGCCGATCCGCGCTCGCCCGAGACTCAGCAGCGCATTCTAGAAGCCTTCAACAGCATCTTGCAAGAGGAAGCGCTCACGCTTTCGAGGACGGAGAAAGAGCAGCTCTATAAGCAGATCGTCGCTGAAATCCTAGGCTTTGGTCCGCTCGAGCCGCTCTTGCTAGATGAAACCATCACTGAGATCATGGTCAACGGACCGAAGAACGTTTACATTGAACGGAACGGTCGCCTCGAGCGCGTCCCAGTCGTGTTTGAGAACGACGATCACGTGCTACGCGTGTTGGATCGCATTGTCTCGCCGCTCGGTCGCCGCATTGACGAGAGCTCGCCAATGGTGGACGCGCGCTTGCCTGATGGTTCGCGCGTGAACGCCGTCATCCGCCCGCTCGCCATTGACGGACCTTCGATCACCATCCGTAAATTCTCCAAGAGAGCGCTAACCATTGAAGACCTGATTCGTTTCGGCTCGCTGACCAAAGAGATTGCTGAGTTTCTCGCTGCCTGTGTGCGCGCGCGCCTGAACATGATCGTCAGCGGCGGCACAGGCTCAGGCAAGACAACGCTGCTCAACGTCCTCTCCAACTTCATCCCCAACGATGAGCGCATTGTGACCATCGAGAACGCGGCGGAATTGCGCCTACAGCAAGAGCATGTGGTGCGCCTTGAGTCTCGCCCGCCAAACATCGAAGGCAAGGGCGAGGTGACCATTCGCGACTTAGTGATCAACTCGTTGCGTATGCGCCCCGATCGCATTGTGATCGGCGAGTGCCGCGGCGGCGAGGCGCTGGACATGCTACAGGCGATGAATACAGGTCACGACGGCTCGATGACCACGCTGCACGCCAACTCGCCGCGTGACTGCATCGCGCGCTTGGAGACAATGTGCCTGATGGCGGGCATGGACTTGCCTGTGCGCGCTATCCGTGAGCAGATCGCCGCCGCTGTGGACGTGATCTGTCAACAAGAACGCCTGCGCGACGGCAATCGCAAGGTAGTCAAGGTCACTGAGGTGCAGGGCATGGAAGGCGATGTCATCACCATGTCTGATATCTTCGAGTTCGAGCAAGCAGGCATCGAAGGTGGGAAGGTTATTGGGCGGATTCGTCCAACAGGCTTGCGCCCAAAGTTCATTGATCGGCTCGAAGCGGCAGGCATTCATTTGCCGCCTTCTGTTTTTGGCATCGGCAGCGGAATGCGCTACTAGCGAACGCTTGCAAGGCTAAGATAGCATTCCCTAGCCGTTTGGAGTTGCCACAAGCAAGGATAAAGGTCCGAGCTAGACTGGTAGTGGCAGTAGAGGAAGCGGAGAGTGTAGCGGATGAACCCAATTATCGTTGTGGTCATTGTGGCAGTTTTGCTTGCTGTATTGATCATCGTTGCGTTGAGCATGCGCTCGCGGCAAGCTGAAGATATTGAGGAGCGCCTAGGCGTATACAGCGAGGCCACGTCACTCATCAAGTTCTCCGAAGAATTTGAGCGCGAGGAGCGCGAGCGCGAAGCGCGTGAGAGGAAGAAAAATGCCTTAATCGAAGCCGCTGATAAGGCTGTTGGCGATACCAAGTGGGGCAAGGGCGCACGCGCCCAGCTAGCGCGCGCCGATCTCAAGCTGACGGTCGGCGAGTACTTCGCGCTGCATATCGTTGCCGTGATCGGCATGGCGTTCCTCTCGCTCTTTCTTCTGTTCCCGATGCAACCTGTTCAAGCGATCATTGCAGGCGGCGTCGGCTTCTTTCTGCCGCGCCTGTATGTCGCGCACAAGCAGGCACAGCGCTTGAAGAAATTTGAGCAGCAAATGCCCGACATGCTCAGCATGTGGGTGAATTCGCTGCGCGCAGGGTATAGCGTCTTGCAGTCGTTAGAGGCAATCGCGCGCGAGATGCCTGAGCCAACCAGCACTGAAATTCAGCGCGTTGTCCGCGAAGTGCAGTTGGGCATTCCAATGGAGCAAGCCCTCGATCACATGCTGGAGCGTATGCCAAGCGCTGAGCTGGACTTGTGCTTCACGGCAGTCAACATCCAGCGCGAAGTCGGCGGCAACCTTGCTGAGATTCTTGAGGTGATCGGTCACACCATTCGCGAGCGCATCAAGCTCCTGGGCGAGATTCGCGTGCTGACGGCGCAAGGGCGCATCACAGGTTGGCTGATCAGCGCGCTGCCGATCATCCTCGGCGTCCTGCTCTTCATCATCAACCCGCGCTACATGGGCAACTTGTTCAACAATCCCGGCTGCGGCTGGCCGATGCTAGCCGTTGGCGCGTTCATGATCATCGCGGGCATGGCGGCAGTTCAACGTATCGTCTCGATTGACATCTAGGTTGACATCTAGCGGAGGGACTTCAGAATGTCACAAGAGACAATTCAAACGATCGGGCTGATCGTGATCGGTCTAGGCGGCTTGGGCTTGCTAGCAGGCTTGATCTGGGCGGGCTTGCGCGAGAATCGCGGCGACCCCTTGCAAGAGCGTCTAGCTGAGTTCGCTGAGAGCGAGGCGCCAAAATCTCTGGAAGAGCTGGAGATGTCCTTGAGCTTCAAGGACCGCGTTTTGCTGCCGATCTTCAAGGCGTTAGCTGACCGCTTAAGCCGCTTCACGCCTGAGAGCCAGCTCGAAGCAGTGCGCCACAAGATTGAGCTGTCTCTTATACA
>JAGHYP010000226.1 GCA_017743585.1 Chloroflexota bacterium | reverse complement strand
CCCTCAAGGTTGCGCGCTTGGCGCATATCGAAGGCTTCGGCAAGGTATGGTCTGCCGAAGGAGATATCCACTTGCCCTGCCGTGACGCGATACGGATCGACGAACAACTTCATCCGCGGCTCGTCGGCGCGCGCGAGCGCATCCAAGAGCGCAAAGAGGGCTGAATATTGGCGCAACCAAGCCGCCAGCCGCGACTCAGAGGGCGCAGGCGGCGCGACGCTCGGCGGCGTGCGCGCTGTGCCATTCAAAAGTGCCAAGCCATAATCATCGTTGTAGTCATTGCCGAAGAATTGCCACAGCACCAAGCGCGGCTGCCGCAAGCCGAGCGCAGGATTCGCCACGAAGCTGTAATAACGCCGCGCATGGCTCTCTGAGCCCGTCGCCGGCTGCCCCAAGTTGGCAATCGGCACGCCCAGCCGCGCTGAGAGCAAGTTCACCCAGCAATCTTGCTCGTCCGTGAAGCAAAAAGTGTGCGAGTCGCCCAGCGCCACGGCTTTCACGTCGCCATCTTCAGGCGGCGGTGTGCGAAAGCCGACGTGACCGCCCCACCAAGAGTAGGTGTTGACGCGGAAGCGCGCGCTCGAACTGCCGATCTGCTGGACATTGCGCGCTTCAGGTCTCACCACCGTTTGATAGGTCCTATCTTCCTGCCACAGCGGCAGCGGCGCCAGCCGCGCTTCAGTGAACGGCGTCTGATGCACGAAGCGGAGCGCGATCTGCAGCGCGCTGGGCAGCGCGCCGTACGATAGACGAACAGCGATTTCCAACAAGAATATGGCGAAGACAGTGCTGAGGAGGACGATCGCCACTCGGCTGAGCAAGCGCTTCACTCACTACCTCCCTTAGAGCAAGCATTTTAGCGCAGAAAATCGGCGATGGCAGCGGCGATCAGCCGATTGCCTGCTGCGTTGAAGTGATAATCATCGGGATAGAACAGCTGTTCATCGATGTGCTGCGCCAATGCCTCATGCACATCGAGGCAGCGCAGGTTTTCAGCAGCGCAAAAGGCTAACATCTCTTTGCGCACGGCAGCGCGCCTCACAAGCGCAAGGTCAGGATCGCTCACAGCGTGTTGCTTGAAGATGTGGTAGTAGAGTTCGACTACATCAGGGAAGATCAGCAACACAAAGCTGCCGCCTGCGCGCTCAACCGCTGCGCGCGTCTCAAGGATCGCCTGTTTGCCAATCGCCATGCCGCGTGCAAAGCGCTCGGCATCCCAAGGCACCGCCCACTCAGGATTTACGCCAATGGTCACTTTGCCGTCGCTGATTGGCTTGAGCGAGCTTTCTTCAAGCACTTGCTGGCTGATTGGCGTCTTGCCGAGGGTTTGGATGAAATGCTTGACCAGCGAGTAGGTCGCTGAGTAGTCGTGCAGCCACGGCGTGATCGGGCGCGCAGGCACAAAATCGAGCCGGCTGCGATGCCGTGCGTCCTCGATCGGATCGTTGAACAAGAATTGCCATAGGACGATCTTCGGCGTGTAGCGCGACTTGACAAACTGTTGGTAGACATTCGCATGGCTGAGCGCGCCTGTGGCTGGTATGCCTAAATTGGCGACCGAACGCCCGAGCTGCTCAGCCAGTTGGCTCGTCCAGCAGTCTTCGATTTCTGTGTAACAGAACGTCATTGATGTCGCCTAGTGCCACGATGTCCAGCATACCATCAGCTGGCGGCGGCGTGCGAAAGCCAACGCGTGGGTCATCCTCTGACCATTTGTAAGTGTTGATGACGAAGCGCACGCTCGGTGTCAGCTCAAAACGCAGGTCGCGCACGTTTGCTTTTGGATATAGATCGAACGTCTTATCCCCACCAACGATCCAGCGCGCCCAGGCGCCATCCAACGGCGCAAGGGGCGCGTTCGGATGGTCGGCCAAGCGGAATTTGCTGAAAGGTGTCACATGCACGTGCCGAATGGCATAAGCGATATCCACGGGCAGGTGCGGGAAAAAAGCGCGCAGCGCTACTTCGAGCGCGAGAAGTGTCGCTAGGGTGCTGACGCCTGCCACTGTGATACGCACTAGGGCTCTCGAGAGCTTCTTGGGCATGATTAGTCTCCGCAAGACGCCAGTCTGTTTTCCTTGAGGAAAATGGCGATAGCTTGTGCCAAAAGGCGATTGCCTGCCGCGTTGAAATGCTTGTCGTCAGGATAGATCAGCGCCTGCGCGTAAGCCTGCGCGCGCAGCGCATCGTAGGCATCGAAGCAGATGAGCTGCACTTGCTCACAGAAAGCGCGCAGCTCTGCGCGCGCTTTCTCAAGGCGTGCCAGACCTGCGCTCGGCTCACCGGCCGCGTGCCGCTCGAAAATCTCGCGGTAGAGTTCTTCAGCAGTTGGCAGGATGAGCAACACGAACGTGCCGCCGTGCCGCTGCACAGCTGCTTGAGTCTCGCGTATAGCGGCCAGACCAAGCTGGCGTCCCTCAGCGTACGCCGATTCGTCCCAGGCCTTTAGCCACTCAGAGGCGACGTTGAGCGTGATGCCGCGCTCGGTCACCAAATTGAGATCGGTTGTCTGCGGCGTCGGATCAGTGCGTCTGATGCGCTCAATCAAGCGCTTGGCGAGCGCGTAGAAGGCAGAGTGATTGTCGAGCCAAGCGTCGAGGTCATCGCTTGAACGCTGTAGCGCGCGCGCGTCTCGATAATCTTCAAAGTGATCGTTCAGCAGGAACTGCCACAGCACTAGCTTTGGCGCATGCGTTTGAGCGAAATCGGCGTAGACGCGCGCGCGGCTCAAGCTGCCTGTGCCAGGCACGCCCAGATTAGCAATCGGCAGCTCCAATTCTTGCGAGAGCAACGTGACCCAGCAATCTTCAAGCGCTGTCCAGCAAAACGTCATCGAGTCGCCCAGCGCAACGGCTGCTACGCGCTGCTCAGGCGGCGTGCGAAATGCCACTCCCGTCTCTGACCACGCGTATGTGGTCAGTTTGAACTGCACACTGGAGGAAAGCTGCACAGGCAGATCGCGCACAGGCTTCACGCGCCTGCCATAGCGCGAATCCCACGTGAGCCATGCCGCGAACGGATCGCGAGCGACCTCAGGCGTGTTGGGCAAGTCCACAAGGCGTCTCTCAGAGAATGGCGTCAGGCGCACATGCCGAATGACATAAGGCAAGTTGCCCGGCAGCGCGCTGTAAAACAAGCGCAAAGCCACTTCGAGCGTCAGCAGAGTCAGCGCGATCGCTGCAAGCGCGATCAACAAGCGCCTGGGCAGACGGCGGATTGAAGCGGATAGCGACATGCTGAGCAGCTCGCAGATCGTGCTTTGGAATGGTGTGAGGCGTTTCCGAACGCTGACGAGCGATCAGTTCAGCCTTGAAGACTTGCCTGACCTTCGGGTATTATTGTAGAGAAGTAGTCCTGTTTGTCAATGCAGCGCGTCTGAGTGCCGTATAGAGCGGCACGACCGCGTTCGGAAGGCATCCACATGAAAGTTATCCTGACCGAGTACGTCTACAAGCACGGCGTGCCAGGTGACGTGGTGGAAGTGGCGGATGGCTTCGCCCGCAACTGGCTGATTCCGCGCAAGCTCGCCGTCCCTGCCACCAAAGAGAATCTCGCCAAGATGGAATCGCTGCGCCAGCAGGCAGAAGCCAATCGTGCGCAGATCAACGAGCGCATCCGCGAGGCGGCTGCCAAGATTGACGGCCTCGAGATCGTCTTCGGCGTGAAGGCTGGCAGCAACAACAAGCTCTACGGCTCGATCACCAGCCAGATGATCAAGGACGCCATCTTCAAGCAGACGGGCGTAGACATCAACCGCCGCCGCATC
The DNA here is from genome assembly GCA_017743585.1 of Chloroflexota bacterium. Taxonomy (GTDB): domain Bacteria; phylum Chloroflexota; class Anaerolineae; order Aggregatilineales; family UBA2796; genus CP2-2F. The sequence continues at coordinate 827 of JAGHYP010000226.1, read as the reverse complement.
AGCGAGCGCCCGATCCGCGAGCTAGGGCGCTATGAAGTGCCGATCCGCATGGGCGAAATCTCGCCTGTGGTGCGCGTGATCGTGGTGCGCGAAGAAGAGCTACCCGCCTTCTTGGCAGCGCGCGAGGCAGAGCGCGCCGCTCAGGAAGCACAAACGGCTAAAGAAGTTGAGCAGTGATCTACTTTGGCAGGCGCTGCCCGAGCTGCAGGCGCTGGGCAGTGAGCTTCGTGCAGCGCGCGAACGGCGCGAGCTGAGCCTGCTCGAAGTTGAAAGAGCGATCAAAATCCGCGCGAAGTTTCTAGAGGCGCTGGAGCAGGGCGACGCGGCGGCGTTGCCGTCTCCTGTGCAAGCGCGCGGATTCCTGCGCAACTACGCGCGCTTTTTGCAGTTGGATAGCGATGAGTACGTGGCGCGCTGGGAAGGCGCGCTCAGCGGCGGCCGCCATCGCCGCGTGCGACGCGCGCCACAGGTGGTCAGCGAGACGCACCGCATTCCACAGCCCATATCTGCCTACAGCCTGGCTGTGGGGCAGGTAGGGCGTCGCTCGCTCGTCGGCGTCCTGCTGCTCTTGATCTCGCTTGGCACGCTCAGCTCAGCGGCGATCATCGGCGCAGGCTTAGCGAGCTCAGCTGAGCGGAACGGCGGCGCGCTCAGCGCAATCCTGAGCCCTGCGCCGACCGACCTGCCCGCCAAGCCGACGCTCGTACCGACGCTGCTTGTACTGCCCAGCCCAACGCCGCTTCCAAACCTGAACTCGGCCGCTGCCAGCGGCGAGAGCATCGTTCAGATCACGATCACGGCGCGCACTTGGCTGCGCGTGACCGTGG
>JAGHYP010000225.1 GCA_017743585.1 Chloroflexota bacterium | reverse complement strand
AAGGTCGCTCACCGATAGGCGGTAGTGCGCAGCGACCGCGCTCAGCACGCGCTCTAGCGCAGTCGGCTCAGCGCGCACCTGATCGGCGCCGAGCGCGCGCAACACCATCAGCGCCAATTCGCGCGTGACGGCTTGCGAAGTCAAGCCGCTGTAGGTATCTAGCTGGTCAATCGCGCTCTGCAGGTCGCGCACATTGGTGGTCAGGCGCGTCGCCAAGAGCTCCAGCACGTCTTCAGGCAGCTTCATGCCGCGAGCCTTGCTCTTCTCGGTCAGAATGGCGCGCCGCAGCGCCAGATCGGGCGGATCGAGGTGCGCGATCGGACCCGCTTGCAGGCGCGAGCGCAGGTCGCTGCTTAGGCGCGCCATCTCGCTCGGCAGCCGATCGGCGGCGAAGACGATCTGCCGCTGACGGCTGCGGAAGATATCCCAGATGGCGACCAGCTCGGCTTGCGTGCTATCTTTGCCCTCGATGAATTGCACGTCATCGATCAAGAGCGCGTCCGCATTGCGGAATTTCTCGCGGAAGGCGCTATTCTCAGCGTTGCGGATCGACTCGACTAGCGCGGTTGTGAACGCCTCAGCGGTCAGATAGAGCGCGTTCTGGTTGCGCGCGAGCAGCGCGTGCGTGATCGCCTGCAGCAGGTGCGTCTTGCCGTTGCCCAAGCCGCCAACAAACAGCGCAGGGCTATATTTGCCGAGCTGTCCCTCAGCGATAGCTTCCGCCAGCAAGTAGGCATAGCGATTTGACTCGCCGCTGATGAACGTCTCCAATGTGTAGGCAGAATTGAGCGGGCTGCCGCTGTGGTGCACGCTATGGTAGGTGAAGAGCGGCTCTTCGAGCGCATGCTCAATCGGCGGCTGCCAAGTGACCAGCTCGATCTGAACTTGGCGCTGGAAAATGCTGCTGAGCGTCTGCGTCATGGCTTCGAGCAAGTGCCGCTCAAGCCAATCGCGCGCGTATTCGGTCGGCACGCTAACCACAAAGCGATCATCTTCATAGCTGAGCAACTCGGCTCTGCGCAGCCAAGTGTCGTAGATTGAACGGCCGAGCTGCACTTGCAACTGACCGAGCGTCGCTAGCCACGCGTCTTTTGCATTCATGATGACAAGCCACTCTTATGCGCGCCTTGCTGCCAAAAATAGAGGAAACGGACTTGCGAGCAGCACTTGCGCGCTGCGCAAACACAGTGAAACTGATGCTAGATCGTGCGCCGCCGATTCTACCCGCGCCCAGCGCAAGGGTCAACAAACTTTGAGCGCCTCTGGGGAACCTTCGGCAAAACTCAACGCTTTCCTGAGCGCTGCAAACGCCACGCCAGAGGTACACTCTGACGCAGCCATGAATGTTTGGTTTTAAGTCCAAGTCTCAAGTCTAAGCGGAGAGAGCGGCGCGAGTGTGGAGAATTGCCCCGCGGCGCTGCACAGGGCAATCGGCGAAGGGTTAGGCAATTTCCTTCAAGCTCATGTTCATCAGCGCGTTGGCATCAAGGCGAATGCCGGGCCCCATTGTGGTCGTGAGCGTCATACGGCGCACAAACGCCCCTTTGACAGCGGCAGGCCGCGCGCGGCGCAGGGCATCAACGACGGCTAGAGCATTCTGCATGATCTGCGCCTCAGTGAATTGAATCTTTCCGATTGGCACGTGAACGTTGCCGTGCTTGTCGTTACGGAATTCCACACGGCCGGCGCGCGCTTCGCGCACGGCGCGCTCAAGGTCTTCAGGATTGACCACAGTGCCTGTCTTCGGATTCGGCATCAAGCCTCTGCGCCCCAGCACTTTGCCCAACACACTGACCTTGCGCATCATGTCTGGGACAGCGATTGAGACATCGAATTCTATCCACTCTTCGTTGCGAATCTTGGCGATCAGCTCGTCGCCTGCCACGTAATCGGCGCCGGCTGCCTCGGCGTAGCGCGCCGCCTCGCCTTCGGCGAAGACCAAGACGCGCACATCCTTGCCTAAGCCCGCCGGCAATAGCACAGTCGTGCGCACTTGCTGATCGGATTGGCGCGGGTCAATGCCCAGCCGCGCATGCAGCTCGACGGTTTCGTTGAACTTAGCGAAGGCGATTTGCTTGAGCAGCTTGACTGCTTCCTCAAGGCCGTACTCGCGACCCGGCACTATCTGCTTCTTTGCCTCTAGATATTTCTTCCCATGACGAGCCATCAGATGCTCCTTGTAGTCATAACGAGCGGTGAAGCTCTGCTATACAACGGTTAATCAACGACCTTAATGCCCATGTTGCGCGCCGTACCTTCGATCTGGCGCATGGCGGCTTCGATATCGTCGGTGTTCAGGTCGGGCAATTTGATCTCGGCGATCTCACGAATTTGCTTGCGCGTCACCTGACCGACCTGCTGCTTGTTTGGCATAGGCGAGCCTTTCTGGATGCCTGCCGCGCGCGTCAGCAAGAACGCCGTGGGCGGGCTCTTGAGGACGAAGCGGAACGAGCCATCAGTGAAGATGGTGATCTCAGCAGGCACGATCTCGCCGGCGCGATTGGCAGTGCGCGCGTTGTATTCCTTGCAGAACGCCATCAGGTTGATGCCATGCTGCGCTAAGGCAGGTCCGATTGGCGGCGCAGGATTCGCTTTGCCTGCCATGATTGAAAGTGTGACGACTGCTTTGACCTTCTTAGCCATGCCAGATTACCTCTTTTTTGAAGATCGATGTGTGGTGATCAGGAGCGATTGGCCGAACGATCTTTCGTGGAGCGCTCTGCCCGCTGACTCTTCCCGGCGCGCTCTGCCTGTCGCTCTTTTTCTTGCCGCTCCCTCTCTTTTTCTCTCTCTTTCTCTTCTTCCTTCCTGCGCTCGGCTTGATAATCTTTCTCCACTTGCAAGAAATCCAGCTCCACAGGCGTCTCGCGCCCGAAGAACGAGACCATCACGCGCACCTTGTTCCTATCGAGGTCAATGTGATCGACCGTGCCGCTGAAATCGTAGAACGGACCATCTATAATGCGCACGTGATCGCCGACTCTGAAATCGATCCTGACTCTCGGGGCGTCTGACTCCATGCGCCGCACGATCTGAGCAACTTCATCGGGGCGCAGCGGCGTGGGGTGGCTGCCCGTGCCGACGAAGCCTGTCACGCCGGGCGTGTTGCGCACCATTGACCAGCTCTCTTTGCTCATCTTCATCTCGACAAGGATGTAGCCAGGGAAAACGCGGCGCTCAACCGTGCGGCGCTTGCCTTCGCGCACTTCGATCTCTTCTTGAGTTGGCACGATGATATCGAAGATTTTGTCCTGCAGCCCGAGCGTCTCGCGGCGCTGTTCGATGATCTGGCGCACTTTGTTCTCGTAGCCTGAGTAGCAATGCACCACGTACCACTGCGGCTCGTCGTCTTCGTGGATGACAATCCGCTCGCCTTCAGCGTTCGTGCCGATCACCACGTGGTCAGGCGCTTCTACTTCATCGGCAGGCTCGTCTTTCTTGCGGCGCGCGGCAGGACGCTTGCGCGCAGACTTTTTGGACGCCTTCTTGCGCTCCTCCTCCAGCTCGTCTAGATAGACCGGCGTCGGCTCATACTCCGGGTCGTCGTAACGCGGACGCGCTCTGCGCAGCGGCATGGCTTACCCTACTCCGCTCTGAACAGACGATCTTTGAAAAGCCACAAGCCTGCTACAACAATGACTAGCGCCAGCGTGCTGATAGTCGCGAGCTGCGAGTTTTCGGCAATTTGCGTGGTGAGGAAGCCGAAGACGAAGCTGACCGCGCCTAAGAAGATCGAGGAGACAACCGTCACGATCAACACAATGCGCGTCAAGCGGTTGACCTCTTCACGAGTGGGCCAAGCCACCTTGCGGAGCTCAACGCCTACCTCACGGAAATACTCACGGGTGTTTTGGACAAAGCGCACGATGAAATTGCGGCTGCGCGGCGCTTCCTGACGTGCGCTGGGCGTCGGGCGGTCTTTACGCACGGCGGCAGCGCTCTCAGCTATCTGGATGATGCCGCGCTTCGCCTGACGGCGGCGGCGACTATCCGAGATAGCCGGCGCGGCTGCCTGCATCTCTTCCTGATCGACGCGTTCAGCTTCGATCAGCTCTTCGTCTTCGGCGCCAGAACGACGGGCAGCAGTGCGTGCCATGTCGTAGCAATCCTCCTAGAATAAGCCTCTTCAGAGATAAAACACCGTCCTAGCGACGGTGTTTTGCAGCAAGCGCTCTAGCAGGGGAGGCAGGACTCGAACCCGCAACCAACGGTTTTGGAGACCGCTACTCTGCCAATTGAGCTACTCCCCTAGTTCAGCGGGCAGCTGCGCGTGCATCGCGCTGCCTACGCTTTTTATCATACCTTATTTCGTCTCGCGATGCAAGGTATGTTTGCGGCAAGCGCTGCAAAATTTGCGCAGTTCGAGGCGATTCGGATCGTTGCGCCGATTCTTATAGGTCGTATAGTTGCGCTTTTTGCATTCCGTGCAAGCGAGGTGGATCACCTGACGCACATCTTTCTTCGCCATTGTCGCCCTCCTTAGAACAAGGGCGAGCTGAGCGCGCTCGCCCCGCACCTCATCTCAGTCTAGCACTTCCGTGATGACGCCTGCCCCAACCGTCAAGCCACCCTCGCGTATCGCAAACTTCGACC
>JAGHYP010000224.1 GCA_017743585.1 Chloroflexota bacterium | reverse complement strand
CAGCAACAGCGCGCGATCTGTGGCCAGCGTGGCGATAGCAGCCTCGACCAGGCGGCGCTGCCCGATGTACTTCGGCGTGATGGTGAAGCCGTTCGGCAGCGTGCCGCCCAACACGTAGGTCGCCACGGCCTGCGGCGAGAGCCGCCAATTCGGCGGGCGCGGGCGCGTATCGCAGGCGGCAAGCGCGGCAAGCTCCTCGGCAAATTGCTGCTCAGCGTGTTGGCGCAGAATAGCAGGTGGCAGCTCAGGCATAGCGCACACTCCCCACATGCTTGCGGCTCATTCAGGCACGCCGAAGCGTTGCCCCAAAGCGGCGCGCCCGTCAAGGGTCATTTGCAGCTCGTGATACGTATCGTAAACAAGCGGATCGAGGCGCGCGCGCGGCAGGCGGCTGCGCAGGTCCGCCAGCAAGGCGGCGGCAAAGTCGCGGCGCGCCAAGACCGTGATATTCAGCTCGGCGCGCGCAGCGAGGAGCGCCAGCAGCTCAGGCGCGCTCAGGATGATCGGACGAAATGCGAGCCAGTAGCGCCGCGCCGCCACGAACAGCCAATCAGCGCTCAGCTCAGGCGGCATGTAAAGCACGTGATAAGTCGCTCGACCTCTCACTGAACGTAGCTCTCTGAACTTCAGCTCTCAGACGCGCCTCGCTGGCAGTTCGCGCCGCGGAGCGCGCTGCAATAGCCGCCTTGCGCCTCTCCGTCGCGCTCGCTTGCGCGGCAACTTGCTCAGGCGGCAGTCACACCTTCGATAAGGCTGATGATTCAAGCCAATGCCTGCGCAAGTGCAAGCGCATGCTCACTCCAGCAGCGCTATGAGCGCCTCGAGCGCTTGTAAAGTCAGCAAGTTGTGCAGGTTGTGGCCCGCTTGCAGCGCCTCTGGGACAAAAGAAGCCACGTCGCCGTTCTCGGGCTTGGTCATGTGCGTCGGCTCGTTTGGATCGATGCCTTGGAAAGGCAGCGGTTCGAAGGCGCGCCACAGGTTGATCAGCGGCAGATTATAATCGGCGGCGGCGCTCGCTACAATACGGTTATAGAAGATGGACTGCTCGACGAAGCCGGGCTGATTGGGAAACGTGCTGAGCAGCGGGATGATGCCGCGATTGACGGTCTCGACCAGCACGCGGCGCAGGTAGTAACTGAATTGAGCGGGCGTCAGCGACTTCAAATCGTTTGTACCGAAGAGGATCAAGGCGAAGGCGGGCTGTGTGTGGCGATATTCGCACGCCAATGGCGATTCGTCAAAGCCGCACAGGGCGGGGTCGCTCCACGTGGCATCCAACACAGAGGCGGCGTTGAAGCCGCTCGCTGCCGCAAGGCTCGGATTGGTGAACGAATTGTACGAATCGCGGACGGGCGCGCTGAAGCGGGCGATGACCGCCTGTAGCGAGGTATACTCGCCAAGCGTATAGGCGCCCCTGCCGAACGGAGTCAAGAAATTCGGGCTGGCAGTCATGCAATCGCCGACTTTGGAGAAAGCGCTGGCGTTAAGCCCACGGCGCTTGCCCTCGGCGTATATGCTGCGCAGGAAAGCGTCATTGGCGCTGAAATCAGGCAGGATCGGCAGCGCGCGCAGGTCAATCTGCGCGAGCGCGGCTTCGTCCACAGGCGCTTCGGTCGGTTCGGGCAGCGGCGTGAAGGCAGCGGCCGTCGGCGTCGGATCGGCGGCGCGAGAAAGCGTTGCCCTGAGCGGCATGAGCGCCATGCTGCACACCAGCGCGCTGAACAGCGCAAACAGACTCAGCTTTTTGAACACGAGCGGCACTCCTCACTGGCACTAACGCCGATTGTAACGCATTCCACATCGTCTGTCAGCAGGACTCAATCTTGTGAATTGGTGGCAAAAGCGCTAAGATCGTGATGTAGCGCTCACAATTCAGCAGCGCGCTGCGCCAAAAGGCTTATCCCGATGACTCTCAGCTACGCAGACGCCATAGATTACCTCTACGGTCTGATCAACTACGAAGTGCAGCGTCCTGAGCGCTACGCACCCGATGTAGTCAGCCTTGAGCGACCGCGCGCGCTGCTGGCGGCGCTCGGCAATCCGCAAGAGCGCTATCCCTGCCTGCATCTGACAGGCACGAAGGGCAAAGGCTCGGTCAGCGCGATGTGCGCCAGCGTCCTGAGGGCGGCGGGCTTGCGCGTCGGCTTGTATTCATCGCCGCACTTGCAAGATTTCCGCGAGCGCATTCGGGTGAACGACGCCCTGATCGCGCCCGAGCTGCTGGCGAGCCTGGTCGAGCGCGTGCAGCCATACGTCGCCCGCCTCGCAGGGCTGACGTGGTTCGAGGTGGTGACGGCGCTCGCCTTCATGGCGTTCGCTGAGGAGTCCGTGGATATCGCTGTGATCGAGGTCGGCTTGGGCGGCAGGCTGGACGCGACCAATGTGCTGCGCGCGCCATTGACGACGACCGTCACTAGCCTAAGCTACGACCACACGCATTTGCTGGGCAAGACCTTGCCAGAGATCGCCTTTGAGAAGGCGGGAATCTTCAAGCGCGGCGTGCCGGCGATCAGCGCGCCGCAGCCGCCTGAAGCGCTGGCGGTCTTGGAGCGAATCGCAGCTGAGCGCGGAGCGCCGCTGACCGTCGTCGGGCGCGACGTGCCGTTTGAGATCGGCGCGGGCGATGAATTCGGGCAATTTTTCCACTTCAGCGAAGGCGACCTGCGCGGCACATATTGGACGCCGCTGCTGGGCGCGCATCAGGCGCTGAACGGCGCCGTGGCGCTCGCCACGCTCGATCAGGCGCGCAAGGCAGGCGTGCCGATCAGCCCAGAGGCGCTGCGGGACGGCTTGGCGCAAGTGAATTGGCCAGGGCGCCTTGAAGTGGTGCGCCGCGCTCCGTATTTGCTGCTGGACGCCGCGCACAACGCAGCGAGCGCCGAGCGCTTGCGCGAAGCGCTGCAGAGCATCTTCAACGTGCCTGAGCGCCGCCTGATCTTGATCTTCGGCGCGTTCACCGATAAAGACGTGAACGGCATGTTCCGCGCGCTCTTGCCGATCGCCGACCAGCTGATCCTGATGCAGCCAATCAGTCCGCGCGCCTATAGCACAGATGAGCTGATGGAACTGGCGCGGCAAGCAGGCTTCACAGGCCCGCTGCACAGCCGCCCTGCGGCGTGCGACGCCCTAGCGCTGGCCGAGCAGTTAGCTGGCGCGCAAGATGTCATCTGCGCCACTGGCTCGCTCTCTGTAGTCGGCGAGCTGCGCAGCGTGCTTGGCTTGGAGATCGGGCGCGCCGCGTATTTGGATGAGCGCGCCGTGCAATTGCGTCAAAAATCGCTGCCTGTGGGCAGAGTTTGAGGGTACGAACATTGACCCTTATTCAACGACCCGGCATGAACGATTTCCATCACGTTCGGGACGCAGAGCCCGACTCTGATGGCTTGATCGAAGTGCCGCTGATCCCGCTGCGCGACTTGATTTTATACCCGAACATGGTCTCGCCGCTGGTTATCGGGCGCGATCGCTCGCTGGCGGCGATCTTAGCCGCGCACAGCAAAGGGCAGACCATCATCGGCGTCGGGCAGCGCGACCCCAATCAGCCCGATCCGCGCCCTGAGGATTTGTTCAAATACGGCACTGAGATGGCGCTCGGGCGCCTGCTGCGGATGCCTGACGGCACGATGAGCGTGCTGGCGCAAGGGCGCCGCCGTGTGCAAATTGTCGAGTATGTGCAGACCGAGCCGTATTATCGCGTCAAGGCGCGCCCGATCATCGAGACGGCCGAGCGCACCAGCGCCACTGAGGCGCTCATGCGCACTGTGCTATCGCTCTTCGAGAAATGCGTCCAGCTGAACCGCAACCTGCCCGACGAAGCGTACATCTACGCCATGAACATCGAAGAGCCGGGCTGGCTAGCAGACCTGGTGGTCTCAGCGCTCGACTTGAGCCTTGAAGAGCGGCAGGCGATGCTGGAGAAGGTCGATCCAATCGAGCGCTTGCATCAGGTCAGCATCTTGCTAGGGCGCGAGCTGGACGTGCTGGAGATCGAAGAACACATCAACGCGCAGGTGCAGCAAGAGGTGGAGCGCAATCAGCGCGAGGCATACCTGCGCGAGCAGATGCGCGTCATTCAGAACGAGCTTGGGCAGGGCGATCCGTTCCAAGAAGAGCTGGAAGAGCTGCGCGAGCGCATTCAGGCGGCGCAGATGCCCGAAGAGGTGGCACAGAAAGCGCAAAAAGAGCTGGATCGCCTTGCCGCCATGCCGCCGATGGCGCCAGAGGTCGGCATCATCCGCACATACCTCGATTGGCTGATCGAGCTGCCGTGGCAGCAGATGACCGAGGACAATCTCGACCTTGAACACGCCGAGCGAGTCTTGGAAGAAGATCACTTCGGCTTGCCGAAGGCAAAGGAGCGCATTCTAGAGCATATCGCCGTGCGCAAGCTGGCGCCTGATAAGATGAAGAGTCCGATCCTCTGCTTCGTCGGCCCGCCCGGCACAGGCAAGACTTCGCTTGGGCGCAGCATCGCCAAAGCGTTGGGGCGGCAATTCGTGCGCGTCAGTTTGGGCGGCGTGCGCGATGAGGCGGAGATTCGCGGGCATCGGCGGACGTACATCGGCGCGCTGCCAGGCCGCATCTGTCTCTTATACACATCTGAC
>JAGHYP010000223.1 GCA_017743585.1 Chloroflexota bacterium | reverse complement strand
GTCGCCTCAGGCGCTGCTGAACAGCCGTTGAGCTAAGACTTTATAGCAGCGCAGCGCGTCTGTCAAGCGGGTTGTCTCTCTCGGAGCGCTGACGGCGCGCGGCGACGTTGCTGTCAAGGTCGCGTCTGTCCGTCACGCCGATGCTTTCGCCCTTGCCAAATGCCGCGCCGCTCGCAGGCTTCCGATTAGCAGATGCAACTTCGCTGACTCGGCGTCACGTTGTGACGAATACAGCAACTCCTCGACGTTCTGACGCCGCTTTACGACAACATATCTTCGACATATCTTCGGGCGGATTGCCGCTGCCGCGCTTCGCAAAGTCCGCCTGTTTGAGCGCACGCGCCTCACATCGCCTGGTAGCCTTGCGCAGCAGCAACGCGCAAGGCTGCAATGGCTGCCGCTGCGCCTTCCGTTGCGCCGAAGACCGCGCCCCCTGCCACAAAGACATCGGCGCCGCTGCGCGCCAGCTCGCCGATTGTGCTCAGATCAACGCCGCCATCCACGCCGAGTTCGATCGGCTGGGCGAGCGCGTCAATCGCCGCGCGCACTTGTGCCACTTTGCGCAACGTATGCACGATCAAGCGCTGACCGCCGAAGCCAGGGTTGACCGTCATGACCAAGACGCGCTCAACCTCAGGCAGAATCTCGCGGATCAGCTCGTAGGGCGTGTGCGGATTGAGCGCGACGCCCGCTCGCACGCCAAGATCGTGAATGCGCTGCACTGTCCGATGCAAATGCGGCGACGCTTCCACATGCACGGTCAGCATATCCGCGCCCGCTTCGACGAAAACGTCCAAATAGCGCTCAGGCTGCTCGATCATCAAATGCACATCCAACGGCAGCCGCGTCACGCGCCGGATCGCTGCCACAATTGGCGCGCCGAAGGTCAAATTCGGCACGAAATGACCGTCCATCACGTCGATGTGAATGGCGTCGGCGCCGCCGTCCGTCACAGCGCGCACTTCCTCGCCGAGTTTGGTGAAATCTGCCGCCAGAATGGACGGCGCAATTCGAAAGTTCATGTAGAGGCTTCACCACGCACTTGCTCAGGCGCGCTGAGCGCGGCTCGAATGGCGGCCGCTTGGTCAAAAGGCGGCAGCACAGCGGCTGCGTAGCGCAGCCATGCCAAGAACTCAAGGTTGCCTGCCGCGCCGCGCAACGGGCTGCGAATCAGGCCGCATGGTATCAGCTGCTCGGCGCGCGCCGCATTCAAGATATCTTCCAGCACGCGCCGATGAACCGCCGCCGCCTTGACCACGCCGCCTTTGCCGACGTCTTGCCTGCCCGCTTCGAATTGCGGCTTGATGAGCGGCACGACGTGCGCATCTTCCGTCAGCCAAGCGCGCACCACAGGCAGCACCAAGCGCAGCGAGATGAACGAGACATCTATCACTGCCACGCGCACAGGCTCGGGCAAGCGCGGCACATACCGCACATTGGTGCGCTCCATCACCACCACGCGCGGGTCAGTGCGCAGGCGACAATCCAGCTGTCCGTAGCCCACGTCCAGCGCGTAGACCTTCGCTGCGCCGTGCTGGAGCAAGCAGTCGGTGAAGCCGCCGTGCCCGGCGCCGATATCTGCGCACACCTGCCCGGCGACCGGCACGTCGAATGCGCGCAAGGCTGCCGCCAGTTTCTCGCCGCCGCGGCTGACGTAGCGCGGCGCGGTCTGCACGTGGAGCTCGGCATCGGCCGGCACGCGCTGCCCCGGCTTATCCACCAGCTGGCCGTTCACGCGCACCTCGCCCGCCATGATCAAGCGCCGCGCGCGCTCGCGCGACTCGACCTTCCCGCGCGCGACGAGCAAGACATCAAGACGCTCTTTCCGTTGCATAGCGCGGCATTATACCGCAAGAGGAGCTCCCAGATGCAGCAGCGCTGCACCCTTCGCGCCCAGCTTCGGACTCTGTGAGCGGCTTCTGGCGCGCCGCCCGCGGATTTCAGATAGCGTAGTATAGCTGCGCCGCGACGCCGCCTTCGGCGATCAGCAGCTTTGCCGCTTCGCCGCGCACAAACTCAATCTGGCTGCCGCTGTGGAGCGCTTTGACCAGCATCTCGTCCACAACGCCTGACAGAATCGGGGTCTCGATTGGATAGGGCAAGATCAACAGGCTGACGGCGCACAAATTCAGCGCTTGATTCACATCGCTCAAGCCGAGCGCGGCGCGCTTGCCCGCCTTCGCCATGTTGATCGTATCTTGCACAAGGATCAGCTCGTGATCGCGCTCAGCTGTGTATGCTGTTTGGCGGATCAGATCGGCGACTTCGTGCGGCGGCGCATCGAACGGAATCTTGGCGATGCTGATCACCTTGCGCGCGGCAGAGGGATGCATAAAAGCGCGCACGGCATGCGCTAACTGCACATTGCCGCCTAAGATGATGCGATCTACATCTCGATTTTTCAAGAAAACTTGGTTGATCTCCTCAGCGATGTAGCGCGCGAAGCGCCGATCCAGCTCGTCTTGGCGGCGCGCGATCTGCGCTGCGTGCGCCGTCTTGCGGCTATCTTTGCGTTGCCATGTCTGATCCAAATTCACGGTCACGTCGCCGGCGGAAGCGCCTAGGAACAAGCTGACCGCGCGCGCCTTATCCTGCGCGAATAGCACGACCAGATGCTGCTCGTATTCATCAATGGCATACAAGAAATCCCTGATCTGCATCCAGCCATAGTGCGCATGGTTGCGCAAGCGCACAGGCAGCTCATAGGCGAGCAGCTGATCGGCGCTGACGAACAAGACCAAGGTCTTGCCCTGCGGGCGGTAGCTATCCAGATAGTTCTCGAGGCGCAGCCGCGCGCGCGCCCATTCGGTCTTCTCCGAGGTATCCGATAGGCGCACGGTCTTCCATTGCTTCACCTGCTCAGGATCGAGCTGACTCCCAATCTCGGCTAAGGCGTTGCGCAGGTAAATTTGCCAAGCCGGCGTCTCGGCTTGGTTGGCGGCGTCGGCCGGGTCCACCACAAGGTAGAGCGATAGCACATTTGGGCGTTTTTCAGCGTCTTCTACGTAAGCGACAAATTCCTTGAGCAGGTGTTCTGCCTCGTGCAGCATGTATCACGGTCTCCTCTGCAGCAGCTTGGCGCTATCCCCTTTTATTTCAGCACAAAATCGGGCTGAGTCAAGGCTTGGGCAGGGCGAAGGGCCTGCCCAGCGCTCAGATTTCGAGACAAGGCCAGTTCTAGCTCTTTTGCGGTCTGAGCCGACTGCGCTGTTCGCTGCTCCGCCAGCTTGACCAAGCGATTGGTGATGCGCACGATTGTGCGCTGCAGGTGACCGAGCTGCGCTTGCGGGTCGCGCGTGCGCTCGCCGAGCGGGCGCGCATCGACCAAGCTGCTCAGCCATTCCTGCACAATGGTCACAATTTGATCATCGAACGACCAAATGCCTTTGAAAGTGCGCTGATCGTCAGGATCGTCCCATGAACTCAGCTCTTCCGTGGCGAGGATGCTGGCGTAATCAGGGGCATCTGCCAGCAGAAACCATTCTTTGGCGAGCTGATCGCGCGGGCCGATCTTGACGTAGGTGACGTTCGGGATGTTCGGCACTGGCACATCAGGCACGCCGAAGACGTAGACCGACTCGGCGCGCTCGGCAAGGCGCGTGTAGCGCTTCACTTGCGGCAAGAAGAAGCTCATCCGCTGAAAGCCTGAGAAGACGCGCGCCTTGACGCCATCGTGCAGCACGGCATTTTCGATTTCATAGCTGATGAGTGTCATCGTGCGGCGATGGTTGATCATCGTAGCGCTATCGGCAACTCGAGCAGCAAGCGCGTAGACAGAGAGGTTCGGATCGAGGGCAATTGGCATGGCGTTCTCTCGCGCTAGTCTAGTGAACGTCGCTTTTGAGTGAATCTAGCAGTGCTGCTCGGATGCGCCAAACGCTCTCAAAGGGGCTTTTGCCAGATTCTATCGAGAGAAATGCGGTCATGCGCCAAAATTCACAAGTGATTCTCAGTATTTTTTAAGCAGTAGCGGCGCGTTGACAAGCTTTTGTGATCGTTTGACGCAGAACGAGCTACTGTAAGGCTCAGCTCAGCGCGGATGCGGGCCGTTGCTGGGCAGGATTGCAACGTTGCCTCGACAAATTGAGCCTATCGCGATTGCGTCCGGCGAGGGTTTCGAGCGCGTGTTTGCTCGGCGCCTGCGCGCGCCGTGTGGATATCGGCAGGTGGATATTCGGGCAGCGTGGCGTCTTTGCTAGTCAGTGAAAATCTTGCCGGGGTTCAAAATGCCGTTTGGATCGAATAAGTTTTTGATCTGGCGCATCAGGTCGTAAGCGGCGCCGTATTGCATGGCCATGAACTTGCGCTTGCCGAGGCCGACGCCGTGTTCGCCTGTGGCGGTGCCGCCGAGCATGATCGCGCGCCGCACGATCTGATCGTTAGCCGCTTCCACGCGCGCCAGCTCTGCTTCATCGCCCGGCGTGTGGACGACGTTGACGTGCAAGTTGCCGTCGCCAGCGTGACCGAACTTATAGCCGATCAGGTGGTGTTCGCGCAGCGCGGCGTCGGCGTACAAGACGATCTCAGGGTAGCGCGAGATCGGCACGGCAACATCGATGATCTTCTGCGCCTTGCCCGGATGCATGCGCACGAGCGACTCGTAAGTG
>JAGHYP010000222.1 GCA_017743585.1 Chloroflexota bacterium | reverse complement strand
CCTACTCGACCGACTGTGCGACAAGAATAGCTCCGTCATCTGCGTCGTCGGCACTGCGGGAGACGGCAAAACCAACTTGACATGGCACACAGTCTGCCGCGCTGTGGATAGCGGCCTGTTCAGCTCCTTCGACTGGGTGACCGACCGCAGCATGTACGTGGATAGCAACGGCGATCCGCGTCCTACCGACCTGCCTGCGTTGCGTCCAGAAGCCATCTTCAACAGCATGATCAACAGCTTCGATTAGGCCGATCTCAAGCTGATCGCCCGAGATGTGGCTGAGCGCTGTGCCAAAAAGTTTCGGGAAGGTCACTACTGCCTCGTCTTGGATAACATGGAGACCACAGCGCAGCTAGAGGGCTTCCTGAGAGAGCTGAGCATCCTTGTGTAGCCCACTCCGCCGCGCACAAGCCGCATTCTGATCACCTCGCGCGTCGAGTCGAGCGCGCCCTTTGTCAGCCATATGTCGCTCAAAGGGCTGACGCGCGAAGCCGCCATCGAGTACGTCAAGCACATGGAGGCGCGCTACGCCAACATCGCGCTCAGCGACTCAGATCGCGAGCAGTTGGCAGAGGTCACAGGCGGCAATCCGCTCTTCATTCAAATTGCCCTTGCGCGCTACGTAAGAAATGGTAGGAATATCAAGCTAATCGTGGATCAAGTTCGGCAAAGCAACAGTTTTTTCTCGACCTTCCAAAATCTCTTCGGCGGCCTGTACGAGTCGCTCAGCCCTACCGCTAAACAAGTGGCGCTCGACGCTGCGCAATACACCGAAGAGATCACGCGAGAAGACTTGGAAGCTGACGCTGAGCACTACATAAGCGATAGCGAGCAATTCGAGCGCGCGCTGATGGAACTCGTCAGTCAGCAAGTCTTGAAGCCGAGCGACATCGCGGGCTACTACACCATACATCCGCTAGTCCGCGCGTACTTGATGCACATATCGGAGAGGAGTGGCAGACTTAGAGCGTGACAATGTTGAGTTCGGCGTTGACCGCCCGCTGAGGGCTTGGCAAGCCATTCAGCGAGCGCACCATATGACGTGCCGTGCGGAGTATTTTCAGGCGCTGAAAGGGTATCGGCGCGAACTGAAAAAACTCCGCACATATTTGGAGCTGCCCGAGTGGCGCAGCCTTTCCGACTCAGAAGATCGCCCTTGGCGCAATTGGCTGTGCGTCTATCTGTTTGAGTATTATCAAATCAACTACGGATGGCAAGGCTGGCGCTGGCTGGCACAGCCCGTTCTTGAATCGCCCGATCTTGAAAGGCTATCGTTGCGCGCGTGGTCGCGTTTTCAGAGCGCGCTGGGCTGGTCGTACATACGCTACAAGCCGCTAGACGAGATTCGGCGGATGCAGCACGCAGCGCTAGAACGCCTAGCAGGACAGCGCTTGCCTTTCGAGGAAGCGCTGCATCACTTCGTGTTGTGCTACGTTGAGCAGGTCGCAGTCAGGCAAGCGCAGGCGAACTATCACGCCGAAAGCGCTCTAGCGCTCCTTAGATTCGACGAGTCGCCTTTTTACGTGATGCGCACGCTTTTCATCCACAACAATATGTACCGCATCATGCGCGAGTACGGTAAGGCGCAAGCGCTTGTTGATCAGCTCCGCGAGTACGCTGAGCAGAAAGGCGTCTTGCACACGGCGCTTGGTCCGCATATCGTGCAAAGCTGGATTTACAGCGACCTTGGGGAGTATGATCGCGCGGAAGCCTGCTTCCAAGAAGCGATAGATTTTCTAGGCGAGCAGAGATTGCCTTATGAGCGCGGTAGAGCGCTTTATGCGCTAGGTCACTCGTATCTTTTTAGGGGCAAGCTGGATGCAGCTGAAAGACTGATCAGAGCAGCCATTGATGTTTACCATGATGGCACACGATATAGCGATCCCGATTACATCCATTACTTCGGACAAAGTACGCGGACTGTCTCCATACAAGCTGTGTACCAGAACGTGCTTGTCTCTTTGCTGGCAGGACGCGGTCAAGTTGACAGAGCTATTGAGCTTCAACGAGAGGTGCTTCTATTCTTGAAAGATGTGGACGACCGCGGCACGCACTACGATGTTCTCAATACGCTCGCCAAGCTTTACGCAAAAAAGGGATATCGTCTTCGGTATATTTACTACCGGCTAAGAGCTTTTCTCATGCAACCGCGCTTGTTCCTGAGGCACAATTGGTTCGATACGTACAACCGCTTGAAGCAACTGCTAGCGGCGCGTCTGAGACGCCACTGACCACGCCGCGCTGAGCCATTTCATGCCTTCCACGGGGCGCGAGGTGGATTGCTGTGCAGAATTCGGGCGGATGAGGTGAGCTGCGCTCGAATTGCTCTCAACTCTGCATAGAACGCAGCAGCAATGGCGAAGCTGACGCCGTGTTGCAACCCTATCGGATGAACTGCGCAAGCCGTCACGCCCATGCGCGGCAGCTGATCCAGCTTGCGCTGCCGGAACGAGCGCTCATTGAGCGAAAACGCGCGGCTACGCGCGCGGATCGAGCCAATTGCGCAATCCTTCGCTGATCAGGTTGCACGCCATGATAGAGATTAGGATCGCCAAGCCCGGAAAGGTCGCGACCCACCATTGGTAGAATTTCATGCGCCCAAGCGCCACCATAGAGCCCCACTCTGCCGTTGGCGGGCGCACGCCCAGCCCGATGAAGCTGAGCGCCGAGATCAGCAAAATGATGCTGCCCACGTCTAGCGCCGCCTTGATCAAGATCGGCGTCCAAGTGTTGGGCAGCACGTGCCGCAGCAAAATGCCGACCTCGCGCCTGCCGATCGCGCGCGCTGCTGTCACATACTCAAAGGTGCGCGCCACGATCACCTGAGAGCGGATCAAGCGCGCGTATTCGGGCCATAGCACTGCGCACGCTGCCAAGATCGCGTTGTTCAGACTTGGGCCGAGCAAGGCTGAGATCGCCAACGCCAGCACCACTGCGGGGAAAGCAAGCGTGACATCGGCGACGCGCATGATCAGATCGTCAATCAAGCCGCCGAAGAAACCTGCGAACGCGCCCAGCAAGCCGCCAACGCTCGACGAGATAGCGACGACGATCAGCGCTGCAGGCAGCGAAATCTGCCCGCCGTGCAGCACACGGCTGAAAATATCGCGCCCTAGCTCATCTGTGCCGAAAGGGTGCTCAGCCGAAGGCGGCTTCAAACGCATCGCCAAGTTCTGTTGATTAGGCGGATGGCGCGCGATGACCGGCGCAAAGGCGATCAGCAAGGCGAAGATGAGCAAGATGCCGCTGCCAAGCCACAGCGACGGATAGCGCCGCATGTGCTTGATCAGGTCGCGTTGCCATGTCCGCTGTGGCAAGCGCGCCGATGCGCCAAGGCTCAGTGAGTCAGCCATGCCGCACTCTTGGGTCTAGAACGCTGTAAAGGATATCTACACATAGGTTGACGATGACGTAAATGACGGCGATCAACAACGTGCCGCCCTGAATGGCAGGATAATCCAAGCTGGCAGCAGCACGCACCAGATACTGTCCAAGCCCTGCCCAATCGAAGACGGTCTCGGTCATGACCGCGCCGCTGAGCAAGCCTGCGAACGCCAAGCCGATGATGGTGATCAGCGGCAGGAGCGCGTTGCGCAGCGCGTGACGCACGACCACGAGTCGCTCGGCGAGGCCTTTGCTGCGCGCCGTGCGGATGTACTCGCGGCGCATCTCTTCCACAATCGCGGCGCGCGTCACGCGCAGCACGAGCGCCAACGTGAAGCCGCCCAAGATGACGGTCGGCAAGATCAAGTGGCTGAGCGCGCCGCCGAGCGCCTCAAAGTTGCCCGCCACGATTGAGTCAACGGTCAGCAGGCCGCTGAAGGTCGGCGGGCGTTCCATGCGCGGTGGGAAACGTCCAGGGCCAGGCGTGATGCCAAGCAAATAGTAGAAGATGAACAGGAAGATCAGCCCTGTCCAGAAAGGCGGCAGCGAGCCGTTCAGAAGCGAGATGAACCATACGACGCGGTCGAAGAGACTGCCGAAGCGAATGCCCGCCAAAACGCCGAGCGGGATGCCCAAGATCACAGCGAAGAGCAGCGAACTGATTGCCAGCTCAACCGTTGCCGGCAGGTGTGTGCGCAGGTCGTCCAGCACGGGGCGGCGCGTCAGAAAAGACGTGCCGAGATCGCCGCGCAAGATGTTGGTCACGTAAGTGATGTACTGCTCCCAGACAGGACGATCCAGCCCCCACTTACGGATTGCTGCTTCCACCAGCTGCGGATTATCCATTGCGCGCTCGCCGATGATCATGACCAGCGGATCGACCTGTACCACGTTGTAGATCAGGAACAGCACGAGCGTGATCCCAAACAACATTGGCACGGTCAGGATCAACCGGCGAGCGATATAACGCACAAGCGACATGACGGAATGCCTCGCTGGCGCAGAGATAACCGTTCAGCCCTCCCTGCGCCTTCGCGAAGACAGCGGTTACTTGCGGACGCCTGCGAATTCGGTCAGGTAGACAGGATGGAAGACGTAACCTTCCACGTTCTTGCGCAGCACATCGATGTACTGCTCTTGGAGCAGCGGGATGAAGATCGCCGCATCCACATGCGCCTTGACGTACTCGGTCAGCAGCGCGGCGCGCGCCTCTGGATCGCGCTCGGCAGCGATCTTATCGGCGAGCTCGGCAATCTTCGGCTCGTTCATGCGC
>JAGHYP010000221.1 GCA_017743585.1 Chloroflexota bacterium | reverse complement strand
GCCGCTTGACGCCTGCCGCCGATTTGCTGATCAGCAGCTTGCCGACCTCAGTTGAGCCTGTGAACGAGATTTTGCGGACGCGGTCGTCGGCGAAGATCGCCTCCGAGAACGGCACAGGATCGTGACAGGCGATGATGTTGACCACGCCGCTCGGCACGCCTGCTTCGACCAAAACGCGCCCCAGCGCGATGGCAGAGAGCGGCGTCTGCTCGGCAGGCTTGCAGAGGACAGTGCAGCCTGCCGCCAACGCTGCTGAGAGCTTGCGCGCCAACATGCCCACTGGAAAATTCCACGGCGTGATCAGCGCTGCCACGCCGACCGCCTGCCGCCATACCAATAAGCGCTTATTGGCGACTGAGGCGGGCACCAGCTGACCGTACAGCCGTTCTGCTTCGCCTGCGAACCATGTGAAGAAGCTGGCGGCGAAGGCGATCTCATTGCGCGCCTCTTGCAATGGCTTGCCTTGCTCAAGCGTTATCAGGGTCGCCAAGCGCTCGCGACGTTCCATCAGCAACGCCGCCACTCTGCGCAGGATGACGGCGCGCTCAGGCGCGGGCAAGCCTGACCACCCAGGCAGCGCGGCGTAGGCCGCCTCAATCGCCGCTTGAGTCTCGGCACTGCCTGCATCAGGCGCGTGGGTCAATAGCTGCCCAGTGGCAGGGTTGTAGACGCCGAACTGCGCGCCGCTTGCGCTCTGGCACCACTCGCCTCCGATCAGCAGACGGTATGGCTCATCGCCGAGCGTCTGCGCTGTGATGCGATCCAAATCAGCCACTTCAAACATAACTTCAAACATAGTCACCTGACCTTCACCAGCAGATGCTTTGATTGTAGCGCACAGCGCAGCGCTTGCCTTGAGGCGCGGCGAGCGCTAAGATCGCGCTGCACGCGATGCGAGTTTCCCACAAGGGTTGAGTCCTCTGATGATCCAAGTACGCGATCTGGCTACGCTCTCGCCTGAAGAGCTGAAGATGATCATGCGCCGCGCCGAGCAGGATATCACGGCGCTCTTGCCACAGGCGCAACAAGTGATTGATGCCGTCCGCGAACGCGGCGACGAGGCGCTGGTGGAGTACGTGCGTCAATTCGACGCAAAAGACTACACAGCTGAGCATTTGCGCGTCAGCGACGCCGATTTTGAGCGCGCGTACGCTCAGGTCGGCGCTGAAGTGGTGGAAGCCATTCGGCGCGCGCACGCCAATATTCAGCGCTTTCACGCCGAGCAGATGCCCGAGCCGATGTGGTTCATGGAAGTGGAAAAAGGCATCATGGCAGGCGAGAAGATCACGCCAATCGCCAGCGCGGGCCTGTATGTGCCGCGCGGCAAAGGCGCTTTTCCGTCAGTGATGCTGATGCTGACCGTGCCTGCCAAGGTGGCGGGCGTGCCGCGCATCGTCGTGGTCACGCCGCCCGATTCGCAAGGCAAAGCTGATCCTGCTGCGCTGGTGGCGGCGGATATCGCAGGCGTGCGAGAAGTTTACGCGGTCGGCGGCATGGCAGCAATAGCAGGCCTAGCGTTCGGCACGCAAAGTTTGCCGCGCGTCAGCAAGATCATCGGACCGGGCAGCAGTTACGTCTCGGCGGCGAAGCGCTTGCTATACGGCGTCGTGGACGTCGGGCTGCCAGCTGGGCCGAGCGAGTCGATCATCCTGTGCGATGAGACCGCCGACCCGCGCCTCGCCGCGCTCGATCTGCTAGTTGAGGCGGAACACGGCCCTGAGTCGGCGGCGTTGTTGGTCACGCACAGCCGCGCTGTGGCAGATGAAGTGCTGCGCTTGCTGCCTGAGTACATCGCTGAGCTGCCTGAATGGCGGCGCAAGTTCGTCGAAAACGTCCTGAGCGCCTACGGCGGTATCTTGCTGACGCGCAACCTTGAGGAATCCATCGCTTTCGTGAACGACTACGCCCCCGAGCATCTGGAAGTGCTGACCGCCGATCCGTTCAGCACGCTCAACCGCATTCAGAACGCGGGCGAGATTCTGCTGGGCAGCTACACGCCGATCCCGCTCAGCAATTACGCGCTCGGCTTGAACGCAATTTTGCCCACGGGCGGCTTTGCGCGCTCTTTTTCATCGGTCAGCGTGTGGGACTTCCTCAAGCGTAGCGGCATCGGCTATTGCAATCGCGAGGGCTATGAGCGCCTGCACGAGATCACAGTTCGCTTGGCAGATTACGAAGATTTCCCGGCGCACGCTATGGCGCTGCGCAAGCGCCGCGCCATCTGGGGCGAGCAGGCAACGAAATAGACGAGATAGGCGGACTCCCTTGCCCGCTCTCGTGCCTCAATGTCAATGGAAGTACCCGCCATGCCGTGTGACCGCATGTTTTGAACCCGATCGCGCAGGTGGGTCATCTCGCCAGCCCTCACGCCTTGACGCACGTCTACCGCGCTGCGGCTGGATGTGAACGCCCGTCGGATAGGTGTTGGCTCAAAACTCAAGGTGCGACATCACGCACACAGCAGGCACGTCTGCTTTTATACCACGCTCCACAGCCCTTGTAAAGTCCGATCTGTTAAGGCTCAGCCAAGATTCGTTGAAGAGTCGGCTTGCTGCGCCGCGCAAGGCAAGCTATCCTGAGCGCCGAGTTGCCGCCACAACCGCTCAGGAGCGCCGTCATGCTGGCTTTTGTGTCAATAGCGCGTACCACTTTCGATATGCAGCTGGCGCAGGCGAACGCTGCGCTCGCGCAGCAGACCTTGCAAGCCGCTTTCCCCGATCTGCACGTCGTCCCGACGCTCATCGCTGACTCCGAGACGCTAGCGCAGGCGATTGCGCAGCTGCGCGCCGCGCCGCCCAGCCTGATCGTCGTCTTCCAAGCCACTTTCGCCGATTCGAGCGCCGTCGTCGCGCTAGCGGAAGCCTTGGGCGTGCCACTCCTGCTATGGGCGGCGCCAGAGCCTGCCACAGGCGGCAGATTGCGCTCGAACGCGCTGTGCGGCATCAATCTCGCCGCCTTCGCTCTGAAGCGGCGCGGCTTGCCCTACCTGTGCTGCTACGCCGCGCTCGATTCGCCTGAAGCAATCCGCCTTGCGCAGCGCGCCGCCGCCGCCGCTGAGACGCTCTTCGCTTTGCGCCACACCAAGATCGGCGTGATCGGTGAGCATCCAACAGGCTTTGAGCCGTGCGCCTATGACGCGGAGCGATTGCGCGCGCGCTTCGGCGTGCAAGTGCAGCATTACGCGCTTGAGGCTACTTTTGCCGCCGCCGACAGCTTGCTCTCTGATGAGCGCGTCACGGCGCGCTACGCCGCTCTCGCCGCCAAGCTGAGCAATTTGACCGAGCTGAACGCAGCGCAAGTGCGCGGCACGCTCAGCTTTCACGAGGCGCTGCGCGATCAGATTGCAGCTGACGGCTTGCGCGGCGTGGCCGTCCGCTGCTGGCCCGAGACCTTCCTCAAGCCCGATTGCGCCGTGTGCGCCGCTTCCTCGCTCTTGTGCGATGATGGCATCCCCGCCACGTGCGAGGCGGACGTGCATGGCGTCTTGAGCCGCTTGCTCTTGCAAGGCGTCGGCGCCGCGGCGACCTTCGGCGCGGACTTGGTCGCGGCCGATCTTGAAAACGACACGCTCACCTTTTGGCATTGCGGCTTGGCGCCGCTCAGCATGTGCGCGCCGGGCTTCGCGCCGCGCGGCGCGCTACATAGCAACCGTCAACGCCCGCTGCTGATGGAATTCCCGTTAAAGCCCGGTCGAGTCACTCTGGTGCGCTTGACGCAAGCAGGCGAAGGGGGCGACTATCGCCTGCTGCTCGGCACAGGCGAGATGCTGGACGCGCCGATGCAATTCAGCGGCACGAGCGGCGTCATGCGCCCTGACTCAGGCGCGGCGCACGCGCTGCAGGTCATCTTGCAGGAAGGACTCGATCATCATCTCACGCTCGCTTACGGCGACTTCGCCGATGCGCTGACCTTGCTCGCCGATTTCGCCAAGCTGCCGATCATTCGCTTGTGAGCGGCGCGGCGTCGCCGAGCAACCTGCCGTGTCCGTCTGTGACAGGCAGGCGGTGCCCGTCATCCGCTGTGTAAAGCGCGGCGATCAGGCGCAGCGCGCCATCAGGTGGCAATTGGAGCGCGTGATGGCTCTCGAAAATTTCGTCGGGCAGCCAGCGGCGCGTCGGACGCTCGGCAGGCGGCGCGTCGTGTTGGCTGAAGAGCGTGCCATCTGCGCGCAGCGCCTGCACAGTCAGCATGTAATCTGCCTCTGGGGCGGCGAGCGCGCGCCACGCCAAGCGCACGCGCACCTGCTCGCCCTCGCGGACGACCTGACAGCCGACCAAGGCGATCTGAGCGCCGAATCGGAAGTTGCAAGGCGGCAGATCGGGTGCGTCGTAGCGCCGCGCCACGCCGATCACGCGCCACGCCACTTCGAAGACGGTCTGCTCAGCCAAGCTCAAGCGCAAGGTGTAGTCGCCCTCAGGCAGGTCAGGCGGCAGGCGCACGGCGTAGCGCTCGACCAAGTATTCAGCGGCGCGCCACTGCGCGAAAGGATACGCGCCTTGCACAGGTTGCCCGCGCCAGAGCTGGATCGGCGCGCCTTGCGCGGGTTGCGCGCTCAGGATCAGGTCAGGCAGGGCGCGCGGCGCGTCGATCGCCTGCCAAGTGACCGTGAAGCGCAGCCAATCGCCTTGCTCGGTCGCTTGTGGCGGCGCGCTCAACGCTGCGTCGAGCGTCGGCAGGACGGCCGTGCCTTGCGGCGGCGCGTCGCGCGG
>JAGHYP010000220.1 GCA_017743585.1 Chloroflexota bacterium | reverse complement strand
GGTCGGCGCCGTTGCCGCCGAAAAGCAAGAGCAAGCCTGCAATGATCGCCGCGATGCCAAAAGCGCCGATCAGGACGAGCGGCAGCTTCTCGTGGCGCGCGGGGCGCTCGGCGCGGCGCTTGATGGGGAGCACATCGGCAGGCGCAGGCCCGCTGAGCGGCTCAGGACGCGACGTGACGCGGCGCGGCACAGGCGCGGCATCTAACGCCGCCAGATCGGGCGCAGCGCTCATCTCGTAAACGCCTGCACCCGCTTGATAGCGCGGCAGCTCAGGCTCAGGATCGGGCATCCGCTCGATGAGCGCGCGCCAGTAGCGCAAGATGGGCAAGGCAGGCTGCCGATCAATGAACAGCGACGCAAAATATCCCTCGAGCAGGCGCAGTTTCTCGTCTTTGCTCAGGTCGGGATCAGTGTACACGTCGCGAACAGCGAGATAGGTGTCCCGCCATTGGCGTAGCTGCGCCGTATACGGCTCGCCGAGGTCGCGCCGCGTGATATCCACCAGCTTTTGATGCGCTTCAGCGATCTCGGGCTTGGGCACCTCGGAAGGCGCGAGCGCTTCTTCTTCGATCAGGCGACGCTGCTGGGCAAGGTACTCAGCGGCGTCCGCCAGCGCTTGCAGCCAATTTTTGAAGCCATCGAGCGGCTTGTTGAGCGCGATCTCAGCGCCGATGGCGCGCTCAAGGGCGAGATCGAGCTGGCTGCGCGCCGCGCGGAAATCGCCGTCGTGCCAGCGGCGCAAGGCGTCTTCCAGCGCGCGAATGGCTTGGTCGGCGCTCTCAAGCTGCGCAGCAGCGAGCGGCGCGCGCACTGCCTGCCGCGCTTCGGCAATGGCTGAGACGCTGGTCAGGTTGTTCAGGGCGCGCACGGCCTCCAGCACCAACTGCCGGCGCGCGATAGCCGTCTCTAACGTCTGAAAGGCGGGATGGTTGCGCGCTGTCGGCAAGGCTTTGGCGGCCGCTTCTTTCCACAAGTTGGCGTCGTCGAGCTGCTCGCGGTGCAAGGCGAGGATGCCGCGCAGGACGTAATCGAAGAACAAGATGCGCACGGCGGCGGCGCTCGAGTCGCGCAGCGGCTCGACCACGCCCTTGCTCATCGCCTTCAGGTACGTCTGCATGGTCGGCATTTGCGCGGCGAAGGTCTGGCGCAAAGTCTCTTCTTCGGGCAGGAAGAGCGCGCCGACGCGCCGCAAAGCGGCTTCGGTCTGCGGCGTGGAAGTGGCGCCGTCGCGCTCTAGCCAAGTGTCCAGCGCTTCGCTCAAGCTGATCAAGCGGCGCGCCGCCAATTTTTCCGCCTCGGTCAGCGCGTAGTCAGCGGCGCGCTTGCCGCTGTGCAGCGCATCCGCCGTGCGCCCGCGATCCCAGCTTTCCCAGCCCTCAGCAAGCGCCCTGCCGAACGGCACGTTCGGACTGAGGAACTCAATGCGTGGCGATTCTTCCAAGCGCCGCGCATATTCCTCGAACCAATAAGCGGTCTTAGGGCTGAGCGAGCGAATGGCGGACGCGGCCGCCTTGCACTGCTCCACAGCAGGACGCTTGCCGCCGAGCGCGATGGAATCGGCGACGCGCGACCACGCAGCAGATGCCGTTGCAAGGTCGCGCAGGATTGCCTGAAAGCGCGGATCGGTCACCTCAGTCGCATAAGGCAACAGACGCTGCGCCGCGCTGCTCAAGAAATCCGCAACATCGCTGCCATCGGGGGCAGGCGTGTACGCGCGCAGGGTGTCTAGGTCGGCGTGGAAGGCGTTCAGGAGCGCGTTCAGCGGCGCGAAGGCCGCGCTGGCGGGATCGATAGCTTGGGCATGCCACAGTGCACTGCCTGCGCGCGATGGATCGCTGAGGGCGTTCTGGGCGATCACTTCGATCAGGTCGATCAGCGCCTCGGCCGCCTGCCGAGCGCGTCGTGCCGCCTCGCGAGCGCTCTCCGCGCCGCCCAGGTCTTCTTCTAAGGTCAGCAGCGCGTCGGCAACGCGCTGATAGTGCCGCAGCAAGTTCTGGATGCCCTCGGCAGGCGTCTCTTCAAAGCGCGCGATGATCTGCCGCACGCGAGTCAGCTGCGGCGCGTTGCTGAGCAGCAGCTCAAGACGCGCTAGATGCGGACGCAACAGCACAACGGCGGGAAAGTGCGCGCACAGGCGCTCTGCCAGAAGCAATTGCGCTTGGCGCGCTGCGTCGCGCGGATCGGGCGTGGTGAGCAGAGCGCGCGCCGCTGCTTGCGGATCGTCGCGCAGCAATGCATCGAGCGCCTGCCCGAAGCCTTCGGGCTGCAACGGCGCGTAGCGTCCCAGCAGCTCGCAAGCATCTTGCAAAAAGCGCAGCGTAGGATGCAACTCTTCAGTGCTGCGCGCCAAGAGATCGTCGAGCAGGTCTGTGGCGCGCGCGAAGTTGCCGCTCTCAAGGTAAATGCGGACGGCGTCAAGGTCTGCCTGCAGCTGCAGCTTGTTCAGGCGGCGCTCGACTTCCGCCTCAAGCTCGCGCGCAGGCGGGTAGCCTGGATCGGCGCGGCGTGCTTCTTGCAACCATGCGCGCAGCTCAGCCAGCTGGCTCTGGTTATTGACGTGCGGCAGCCGCGCTCGGACGCGCTCGATGAGCGCCTCGCGTTGCCTGTGCAACGGCCGGCGCAGCTCGGCTAAGTCGCGGCGCAGCTCGGCGATGTTGGCGTAGCGCGCGCTCGGCTCGACGCTCACAGCGCGGCTGATGATCGCTTTCAAGCGCGCAGGCACGCTCTCGGGCAACTCGTTGATGCTCTCAGGATGGCTTAGATCGAGCCGCCGGCCGCCGCTGAGCAAGAAGTAGAGCAACTGCCCGACCTGTGCGATATCCGTCTGAGGCGTGACGTGCGTGTGCGCGTCCGAATCGAGGAAGACGGCGTTGCCCCAGTCGATCATCTTGAGCTGATACGCTTCGCGATCCCAGAAGATGTGCTTGGCATCCACGTCGTTATAGACGATGCCCTTATCGTGCGCGGCCTGTAGCAAGTCCAGCACACCTTCCAGCACGGTCAGCAGCTCCAGATCGGGCAGGCGCTCGCCTTGTGCGGCAAGGGCGAGCGTCAGCGCCTCGAGCGTCTCGCCGGTCGCCATCTCGATCACGATGTACTGGTGCTGCTGACCGCTGATGCGGAAAGTGCCGCTGTGCAGCAGCTCGCACAGCACGGGGTGTCCGCTGAGCTGCTCGAGCGCGCGCTTCTCGTTCAGGATGCTCAGCTCCTGGCCCGCGCGGATAGGTGGCGCATCTTGCAGCGCAGGGCGCTTGATCACGCAGGGGCGGTCGCCGTTGCGCGTGTCGTAGGCGCGCAGCGTCTCTCCGCTGCGCCCGCGCGGATAGATGTGATCGTAGCGATAGCGATTATCGAACAGACTGTCAGGACGCCGTCCACTGACAGGTCGTGGCATCAAACACTTTGTCTCTCGTCACCAAGCTCAGCCTGTTATTTTACGCCAGAATGGCGCCGCTTCAAACTGTCAGCGCGCGCGCAGCGCCTCGGGCGCGTGCCTGCCCAGCTCCTCCAGCAGCGCCGTCGCCGTGTGAATGCCGCGATACAGGCACTCTAAAGCGAACTTTTCGTTCGGGCCATGTGCGCCGTCATCGGGCAAGCCATAGCCGACTAGCAAGACAGGCACGCTGTAGGTCTGCATCAGGGTTGCCACCACTGGGATCGAGCCGCCTTCGCGCAGGAAGAGCGGACGCGCGCCGAAGCCGCGTTCATAGGCTTTTACAGCGCACTCCATCGCCAGCGAGTCGAGCGGCACCAGCGCAGGATAGCAGTGATTGAGCGAACACAGCTCCCAAGTGACGGTCGGCGGCGCCAGTTTGGCGATCTGAGCGCGGATGAGCGCCTCGATCTCATGCGGCTCTTGGTCAGGCACAAGGCGGCAGCTTATCTTAGCGGTTGCTTTGGCGGGCAGCACTGTTTTAGAGCCTTCGCCTGTGAAACCGCCCCAAATTCCGTTGATCTCCAACGTCGGTCGCGCGCCAACGCGCTCGCGCAGCGAGTAGCCCGCCTCGCCCCACGATTTGGGCGCGCCAGTCAACGCGCGCCACTCGTCTTCGCTGATATCGGTCTTGGCAATGGCAGCGCGCTCTTCGGCGCTCAGCGGGCGCACTTTGTCGTAGAAGCCCTCGACCGCCACGCTGCCGTCAGGATGGTGCAGCGCCGCGATGATCTCGCACAGCGCCTGCGCTGGGTTGTGAACTGTGCCGCCGAAGCCGCCGCTGTGCAGATCTTGGCGCGGGCCGCGCACCTCTAGCTCAAGGTAGACCAAGCCGCGCAGGCTGTAGACAATGCTCGGCTGCGTCAGCGACTGGATAGCAGTATCTGAGACCACCACCACGTCAGCGCGCAGCAGCTCCTTGTGCGCCGCGATGAAGGCGCTGAGGCTCGGCGAGCCGATCTCTTCCTCGCCTTCGATCAAGAATTTCAGATTGACGGGCAGCTCCCCGTGCGCTTGCATCAGCAGCTGGACAGCTTTGATGTTCGCGTAGACCTGCCCTTTGTCGTCGGAAGCGCCGCGCGCGTAGAGATTGCCATTGCGCACTTCAGGCGTGAACGGATCGCTATGCCAGCCCGCTTCCAGCTCAGCAGGCTGCACATCGTAGTGACCGTATATCAAGACGGTCGGCTTCTCGGGCGCGCCGAGCCACTCAGCGTAAACCACGGGATGCTTCGCCGTCGGCATGATCTGGACGCGCGTCATGCCCGCAGCGCGC
>JAGHYP010000219.1 GCA_017743585.1 Chloroflexota bacterium | reverse complement strand
ATGAAGAACAGCATCAGCCCCAGCAGCACGAGCGCAATGGCGGCACTATAGCCATACCGATAGTTGTTGAACGCTTGCATGTACATGAAATTCGCCAACACTTCGCTAGCGTTGGCGGGGCCGCCGCGCGTCATGATCGCCACAAGGTCGAAGGCGCGCAGCGAGTCGATCACCGAGATCACAACCACCACGACAGTCACTGGACCAAGCAGCGGGAAGATCACCTTCCAGAAGCGCTGCCATGGGTTAGCGCCATCTACAATAGCCGCCTCGACCAGCGATAGATCGAGGCTTTTCAAGCCTGCCAGATACAAGATCATCACGTAGCCAACTTGCCGCCACGCCGCCGCAACGATGATGCACCAGATCACCAAGTTCGGGTCGGCGAGCCAGCCCGGCAAGCGCACCTCGTCGCCCAAGATGATCCGCAAGAGCGAGTTGATCAAGCCATCTTGCGGGCGATACATCGCCTCGAAGACCAAGCCGACCACCACAGGCGCGATCACCAACGGCGAATAGAAAGCGATCTTGAAAAAGCGCGCGCCCAGAAACTTGCCGTTGAAGATCATCGCCAAGCCCAAGCCCATGCTGGTCGGGATCAGCAAGAAAAAGACAAGCCAGCGCACATTGTTCCAGAAGGCAATGCTGAAGTTGCGATCTGAAAACAATCGCTCAAAGTTACGCCAGCCGATGAACGGCGCTTCGTTTAGCGCCTGAACGCCGTCCCAGTTGGTGAAGGCGATGTAGGCCGTGGTCAGCATTGGCGCAATGATCCAGATCGCGTAGAGCGTGAGCGGCAAGCCCAGAAACAGGAACGGCACGCTCGCCAGACTGGTGTAAACGCCCGCTGCGAAAGGCACGCCAAACGCCAACATGACGCCGATCTGAGTGGTGAAGCCTTGCATCAGCCTCACGGAGCGCGCCTCTGCGCCGAACAACGGCTCGCCAAGCTGCGCGCTCAGCCAAATGCCCCCCAGCGTGGCGATGCCTAGGCTGACGCCTGCCAGCAGCGCGCGCAGCGGACTCGCTAAGCCTGTTCGCCGCAAGTTCCGTAGATAGAGCCCGCCCAAGAAGCTGACGATCAGCGCTGCGCTGACCACGAGAAAGTGCAGCGGCTGCGCTGCTATCGCTTGAAACGCCACGCCGATCAGCAGATTCGCGGCGAAGACGCTACCGATTGCCCTCAGGAGAATTGTTGAGGCACTTGATGAGGTACGCATAAGCGCTCTTGCCCTGTTGTGCAAGCGTAGAGGCGGGATTTCACCCGCCCCTACCACCGTGCTATGCGATATTCAATTCAACTCGCTTCAACTCAACCGTCCTAGCCTTACTCCCTCGCTTGCTCGGCGGCCAAACGCGCACGAGTTTCTTCTAGATCGGCGAGTAGCGCGTCAATGTTTGCCTCAGAGGGGTCGGCGAAGAAAGCGGCGAAAGCGTTCAAGCCGCGCTCTGCCATCTCAGGCGTCGTATCGCGGTCGTAGAACTGCAAGACCATGTCGGCGCTCTGGATCAGCTTGATGCCTTTCTTCTGCGCCTCTGTGAAGCGCTCTGTGCTGACGTCCGTGCGCACTGGCAGACGGCCCAGCTCATCCACGCCGCGCTGCGCTACCTCTTTCGAGCCGAGATAGGCGAGGAACTTCTTCGCGCCTTCGAGGTTGCCCCCGCGCGCCGCCAAGAACACGCCGTCGGTTGGCGCGTCCTCGCCGATAGGCACTGAGGGGTCAATGATCGGGAAGCGCACGAAATCGAGGTCAGCTTGCAGCTCAGCGTCGCTCGCTGCCACCAACTGCCACGAGTCCGTGATGAAGCCGCCCATCAGATACATGGCAGCCTTGCCTTGCGCCATTGGCGTCAGCGCATCGCTCCACTCAAGCGCGGCGCTGTTCTCGATGTAGCACTTGTTATCGAAGAGCTCCTTCCACTTCATGAAGGTCGCCTTCACGCGCGGATCAGTGTAGCGCTCCTTGAGCAGCATCAGGTCGAGGTGGAATTGCGGGCCGTTCAGGCGCATGTTGATGTAGTCGAACCAAGCGGCGGCGGGCCACGGCGCCTTTGTGCCGATGGTGATCGGGATGATGCCCTTCTCGTTCAGCTTGCGGCAGGCGGCGATCAGGTCATCCCACGTCTTCGGCGGCTCAAGCCCTGCTTCCTTCAGGATCGAAGGACGGAAGTACAGCGCCC
This sequence comes from Chloroflexota bacterium, assembly GCA_017743585.1. Lineage (GTDB taxonomy): Bacteria > Chloroflexota > Anaerolineae > Aggregatilineales > UBA2796 > CP2-2F. Next base: position 2,636 of record JAGHYP010000219.1, on the reverse strand, counting down.
ACCAGTAGTAGTTATTCGGCAGGAAGTACTGCTTGCCGTTAACGGTCGCCAGCGCCTTGAAGCCTAGAGGATAGACCTTATCCCAGCCCTCGGCTTCCCAGACATCGCTGAAATCGGCGATCAAGCCGCGCGAGATGAAGAACTGCGCACGGTTGCCCGCAAACCAGTCCAGCACGTCAGGCGCAGGCTCTGCCACAAGGTAAGTGCGGATCGCCTGTTTGAAGTCTTCATGGTTGATGATGTTCAGCTCAACAGGCATATCCGGATTGGCGGCGTTCCAATCAGCCACCACTTTCTCGATGTAAGCGCGCGGAACCGGATCGCTGGCGTAGGAATTGTAGACGATCTTCGTCTGAGCGACGGTCGGCTGCGAAGCGATGCCCGTGCCAACAGCGAGCAACGCCGCAACTACCACAAGAGCGAAGACTTTCTTGTACATCTTAACGAATCTCCTAAAACCACTTTGCTCAGTTTGCCTTGAGAGTAGGCTCTTTTGATTATGGCTGAACTTTGCGAATTTGTCAAAGGGCCGCCTTGTAAGGTTTGACAAGCGATGTTGAAGCGGCTGCACTTTCAGCTGCCGAATAGTCACCGCGATCGGCGGCGCAGGTGCGATTCCTGCCTTGGTCGGCTGGGAGCGGCTGGCGGACGCGAGGAGCGGGCGTCTTCGCGCCATTGCCATAGTCTTTCCAATGGACGCCGCTGCACGGCTAAACGCCAGCGCTCTCAGTGAACGCGGACTACGCACGCGCGAATGTGCCGACGATTCCCTGTGGCGCGCAGCGCGGATGCAGCGCGCGCGCAAATACCGCTCTACTCGCTACAATTCGCAACGTTCTCGCTATTGCCTGTTCCGTTTCGGATCGCCGGCTGGTTCTACCTGATCGGATCATGCTTGGCAGCGACAGGGTCTACGATGCAAAACGACGCGCTTGCTAGAGCAGAAGAGCGGCGTCGCGGCAAAACGCACCTAAACGCTTTACCCAGCGCCGCTTTTCCTAACGCTGACGTGGGCCAGCCCTTTCAATGGAGGTGTCAATGGAGGTGTGAAAAATGCCTGAGAAAATGCCGACCCGAGCGCCGCGCCTTGGGCTGCTCATCATGCTGCTCAGCGTAGGCTCGGCAGTCGGCCTTGGAGTAGCTTTTTTCGCTGTGCTGGGCAACGTGCCGAATCCGCAGCGCTTGATGACGCCTATGGTTGTTACAATGCCGCCACAGCTCACGGGCAGCATCGAAGCGCGCGTCGCCGCCGCCGATCCGAGCAAAGGGGCAGCAGTTTTTGAGAAATACGCTTGCAACGCCTGTCATCGCGCTGAAGACGGCGTCGGCCCAGCGCTGACGGGCATGGGCAAACGCGCCGCGCTACGCCGCCCGAATTACAGCCCCGCCGCTTACATATACGAGTCGATCATCGAGCCGAATGCGTTCATCGTCCCTGACTACGCTAACGTGATGGTCTCGAATTACAAGGCAAAAATCTCTGAGGTTGAGCTGTTCGACCTGATCGCGTGGCTCTTACAACAGTAGTCAAGCATCTTGATCGGATGCATCCAAATCGCGGTAGCGCTCAGAGCGCGGCTCGGTAGACGGCACACCTTGCTTGCTGCGCTTCAGGCGCTCGCTGGCAATACGACCTGAGCCTATTCGCTGCACATTGCCCGCTGCAGCAAGGCTTGGGCGGCGATACAGGAACAAGCCGTAGAGAATCATGCCGAAGGCGCTGAACAGCAACATCACGATCAGCGCTGCGCTGATCGCTATGCCAAGACGCACGCTCCGCGTCATCGGGATCACGGTCAGCGCGTCTTGTGGCAAGGCGCTGACCTGCGGCGGGCGGTAGCGCGCGCCGAACTCTTGCATCACGCGCTCGCCTTGCTGCAGCACAAACGTGATCGCCCCGTTGTCCAGCACATACAGCGGACTGCTGACCTGCAAGGTGTACTGCTGCGCGGGCAGGTTCTCAAAGCAGTAAGGCTCGCCTTGCCACGCCACGTAATTCGCCACCAACACGTTCGAGGCGACCATCAGGTTGTAGCTGACCTCGGGCAGCGCTTCCTCGCCGAAGTCGCGCACGCCGTTCTGATTCGCGTCGTGATACGCGAGCGCGCAGATCGCGCCTGTGTCAGATTGCGCGTAGCCAGCGGCGACCTGCAATGTTAGCAAGGCGAGCGTCGAGAGCAGACAATGGATCGTGTAGAATATCGCTCGGCTCAGCACAGTTCCGATCTCGCTCATGAGCGCGCATTTTAGCGCGCGCATGCACTTCCTGTCTCACGATTTTCACACGCTTGGATGACGCTCGCTATGCGCGTTTTGATGATCTGCAAGGCGTGCGTGGTCGGCATTTATCAGCGCAAGCTAGAGGAGATGGCGCGGCAAGCGCAGCTGGATTTGACTGTGCTTGTGCCGAGCGCTTGGCGCGACCCGAGTGGCGCGCAGCCGCTAGAGCGCGTTTACACGAGCGGCTATCGGCTGGAAGTCGTGCCGATGTGTCTGAACGGGAATTTTCACCTGCATTTCTATCCAACGCTCGGCCGGCTGATGCGCCAAGTGCGCCCACAGCTGGTTCACATCGACGAAGAGCCGTATAACCTAGCAGCTTGGCAAGCGTTCTGTCAGGCGCGGCGCATCGGCGC
>JAGHYP010000218.1 GCA_017743585.1 Chloroflexota bacterium | reverse complement strand
TTTCGGCCGCCTGAGCTTGAGCGCGCCGCGCCGCGCCTTGCGCGCTTGCTGCGCATGAGCGCCGCTGAATTCACCGAATTTTTTGCGGGCTCACCTGTGCTGCGTTTAAAACATGAGCGCCTATTGCGCAATGCGTGCCTTGCCGCGGGCAACAGCGCCGATCTGACGCTATTGCCGCCTCTCTACGAGCTTTTAGCCAGCGATAGCCCGCTGGTGCGCGCGCATGCAGCGTGGGCAATTGCGCGTCTAGCAGGCGCGACCGCGCGCCAGACCTTGCGTGCAGCGTTGCGGCGCGAGACAGACGCCGAATGCGCAGCCGATCTCAGCGCAACGCTCGCCGAGCTGGGCTGAGCAGCGCTCATGAGGCTTGCGTGAGCGCGTGCTGTTCCACCAACTCGCTGTAGATCGCGATCCATTGCGCGGCAATGCTGCGAATGTCAAAGTGACGGCTGATCTGATACGCGCAATCGCCCATGGCGCGTCGTGCCTCTGGATTCTGACAGAACCAAAGGATCGCAGCTGCCAGATCAGCGGGATCGTTCTTTGCCAAGCGACCTGCTTGCTGGTAGTTCGGATATTCTTCCCACCACTCAGCGCGCACGCCTAAGAATGGCTTGCGGCACGCCATTGCCTCAATCACAGAGATTGGACTGGCTTCGCTGATCGAAGGCGTGCTGAACACATCAAAGAGCGGCAAGTAGCGCGGCAGCGCCTCGTTTTGTACTCTGCCCAAGAAATGGACGCGCTCAGCTGCGCCCGCTGCGATCGCCTCAAGCGTGGTGCGCATGCCGCCATCGCCGATCACAATCCAATGCGCGTCAGCGCCTTGCTGCACAGCGCGCACAAAGGCTTCAGCGAAGACCTCTAAGTTCTTCTCCGGCGCGATGCGACCGACATAGCCAAAGATGGTCGCCTTTGGGCTGATGCCGAGCTGCTCGCGGCGCAGCGCGTCCCGCGGCGGCTGATCGAAGCGCTGCAGTGGAATGCCGTTATGCACTACGCGCATTCTATGTGCGAGTTCCGGCGCCAGCTGCTGCATCCAGCGCAGCGTGGAATGCGAAGGCGCTGTGATGATCGCGCTGGCGCGCATCATGTTGGTCATTTGCGCCTCAACATACAGCTTGGCCATCGGGCGCAGCACGCTCGACCAGCGCTCTTCGATATAGATATCATGCCGCGTGTGATTGGTGAAGATCACGGGACGCCGCAGGTGCTTCGCCATGCGCAGCGCCACGCCTGCGATGTTGAGCGGATCGTGGATATGGAAAACGCTCAGCGTCCGCGCCACGCGCGTCGAAGGCCGATCTAGCATCAAGGCAGCGTGAAATGGACTGTTGCCGAGCGGCACGCCATAGGTCACCCAGACGTTAGGCTGTGCGCTCTCACGGCTGCTGAAAGTGAAGACATGTGCATCTTGCCCTTGCGCTAGTAGCTCAGCGTGCAGGTGACTCAGCACAACGCTGACACCATTGATGATAGGCGGAAAACTATCCGTGAACAACCCAATCCTGAGCTTCTGATCGGCGGCGACAAAGTGGCGCTTATGCGTTTGGAACAAACTAAGCACAGTATCCTTGCCTCACCGTTCATTCGCTGATGCCTGAAGACAGCTCACAAGGCGCTTGCGCGACGCGCCTCGACATATATAACACGCCGAACATCTTTTACGCTCGCAACCTGAGCTGAGTTGCAGCACAGCGCTTGTCAATCAGTGGTCTCTTGGCAACGGCGTGGCGCGGGGACTATACTCGGCAACCATGAAAGCCTTGAACGAGACGCACCTCTGCATCATCGGCACAGGCCTGATGGGCAGCTCGCTTGCGCTAGCGTTGCGCGGCAAGGTGCGCCACTTGCACGGAATTGATCCCGATCCGAGCGCCACGCCGCACTTCGATACATTCTCAGACGCGCTGCACAGCTTGTATAACGCTGATGTGATCGTTTTGGCGACTCCGATTCGCACCATTCTGGAGCTGCTGCCGCAAGTTGGCGAGTTGGCAGCCGATGGCGCGCTGATCACCGATCTAGGCAGCGTGAAAGCGCCGATCATGGCGGCAATGGCGGCGCTGCCGCCGCGCGTGCAAGCCGTTGGCGGACATCCGATGTGCGGCAAGGAGCTGAGCGGCGCCTCGGCCGCCGATCCGAGGCTCTACGAAGGCTGCACTTATGTGCTGTGCGCCACTGAGCGCACGTCGCAGGCGGCGCTCAACTTCATGGAGAAGCTCGTGCGCGCTATTGGAGCGCAACCGCTGCATCTAACGCCAAGCGCACACGATCAAGCCGTTGCGCAAGTCAGCCATCTGCCTTATCTGCTCAGCGTGGCGCTGATGCTGAGCGCAGCAGAAGCGGACGACGAGCGACTGTGGCAATTGGCTGCTAGCGGCTTTCGTGATATGTCGCGGCTCGCTTCAAGCGATGTCACCATGATGGGCGATGTGGTGACGAGCAATCGCGCCGCGCTGTTGAGCGCGCTGGAGCGCTACGCTGAGCAGCTGGCAAAGCTACAAGCGCTCCTCTCGGCTGATGATGAGGCCGCCTTGCGCACCAAGCTAGAGCGCGCGCGCCTTGCGCGCCAGGCGTGGCTTGATTACAGAGAGAGATGGAAGGCTTGAGCATCGCGCACATTGACGGACGGACGCAGTTGGTGGGCATTTTAGGCTACCCTGTAGCGCATTCGCTCTCGCCCGAGATGCACAACGCAGCCTTCGCCGAACTGGGCATGAATTGGCGCTGCGTGCCGCTCTTGGTGCATCCAGATAAGCTGGCTGAGGCGCTGCGCGGCATCGCGGCGCTCGGCTTTCGCGGCGCCAACGTGACCGTGCCGCACAAAGTGGCCTGCATTCCATATCTGGATCGCGTGACCGAGTCGGTCAACATCGTCGGCGCTGTCAACACCATTCGCGTTGATGGCAGCGACGGCCGCTTGGAAGGCTTTAACACCGATGTGAGCGGCTTCCTGACCGATCTGGCGGCCAACCAAATCAATATTGGCAAGGACTCGCGCGTGGTGATCTTGGGCGCGGGCGGCGCAGCGCGCGCCATCGGCGCAGGGCTGGTGCGAAGCGGCGCGCATATCACTCTCGTCAACCGCACGGTTGAGCGCGGCCTGCAGCTCGCCAGCTTTTTGCGCTCCAGCTGGGAGGGCTGTGAGGTTGAGGCAGTCGGTCTAGAGGAGCTGGAAGCCGTGACGCGCGAAGCGACGTTGATCGTGAATGCCACGTCGGTCGGCATGTTTCCGCATACAGATAGCTCGCCATGGCGCGACGGCGTGCCATTTCCCAAAAACGCCGTTCTGTATGACACAATCTACCGCCCGCTGCAGACCAAGCTGATGCGCGATGCGGAGCGCAGCGGCTTGCGCGTCATCGGCGGACTGGGCATGCTAATTCACCAAGGCGCTGCCGCCTTTGAGATTTGGACGGGCAGAAAGCCGCCTATCGATCTAATGCGCGCAGTCTGCCTGAAGCGCCTGAGCGAAAATTAGGCGCTACGGGAACAAGTAAGGGCGCTCAGGCATTGGCACGCGCTCAATGGTTTCGGCGATCAGGATCGGCGTGCGCTGCCCCAGAAAATCGCGCACTTCAAACTTGCCTTGCACGCGCACCCAATCGTCGGCGCTCAGCTCAGCCGCCTGCGGACTGCGCACAATCACGCCAATCGCCACAGCATCTGCCACACAACAATTGACCGTGAAGCGCGCCACCATGAACTCTTGATCGTCCTCAAAGCGCGCGTCGCGGTAGACGAAGCCGATCAAGTCAGCAGGTTGACCGATGAACTCGTCTAGATTGGTCGAGGCGCTGAAGGCGCGCACCCAATCTAGCACATTCCGCTGAGTCGGCGCGATGCTAAAGACTTGGTCGCTGGAGACGTTCAGCGAGAAGGCGATGCCGCTGCTACTGATAGCAGCCGAGCCAAGCGGCCGCGCAGGCAGGAAGACGCCGAAGATCAATGGCGCGCTCAGGATCGCCAGCGCGTGCCAACGCGCTGTGTTGCCGTGCGTTACGCGCGGCGCGCTCATGAGCAGCTCAGGCGCAGCCCGCGCCGCCGGCTCGCTTGACTCAGGCTCGGAGAGCAGCGCGATCACGTTGATCACCCCTAAAGCGAGCAGTGTGAAGCCTGCCACGCCCGCCAGCCAATTGAAGCGCTCGTTGATGTAATAGGCGATCTCGCCTGTCAGCAGCGTCTCCAGAAGATACAGCCCTAAGAGCAGCATCAGTGTCGCTTGAAGCCATCGGCGTGTGCGCACGGTCAGAACCTCACGTTCAAGTTGATGAAAATGCCGAACAATAGCGACATCAGCAGCGGCAAAATGACCATGTAGATCACAATGCGCCGTTTGAAGATGCTCAAGTACATCAGCGTCGCTTTGATATCCACCATCGGCCCGAAGGTCAGGAAGGTGAGCAATGAGCCTGCGGGAAAGCCGAAATTGGCGAACGAAAGCGCCAAGATAGCGTCCGTCGTGCTGCAGATGGAGAGCACGAACGCCATGATCGCCATTGCCACAACCGACGTAGACGGATCGCTCGCCAGCGCGCGAATTTGCTCTTGGGAAAAGAACGTCTGCATCCCGGCTGCTAGCGCCGTTCCCATCACCAGATAGCGCCCCATATCGAAGAACTCGTCGGTCGCCACGCGCGCCGCGCGCATCAAGCTCTGCCCGAAGATCGATTGCGGCGCGCCCAGCTGTAGCGACGCAATGGCCGAGCCGCCTGCCATTGTAATCAGCGCGCGCGGCTGCAACAGCCTGACGGGGCTGGGCTGCAAGCTGAACAGCAACTGTCTCTTATACACATCT
>JAGHYP010000217.1 GCA_017743585.1 Chloroflexota bacterium | reverse complement strand
CGCCGAGCAAACGCCGCGCGATTTCGACAAATGCCTGCCCCGAGCGCGAGTTCAGCTCGGGCATGCCGCGATTGCCCGCGATCAAGATCGCCTCATCCTCTGGCACCACGCCGATCAGCTGGATGGAGAGAATATCGGTTACGTCGTCCGCTGAGAGCATCTCGCCGCGCTTGACCATCTCCGCCTTCACGCGGTTGATGATCAAGCGCGATGGCGGGCGTTTTTCCAGCAGCTCAATCATGCCGATGATCCGATCGGCATCGCGCACTGCCGAGACCTCAGGATTGGTCACGATCAGCACTTCGTCGGCGGGCGCTACCGCATTTTTGAAACCGCGCTCAATGCCTGCAGGGCTATCGATCAAGATGAACTCAAATTGCGGGCGCAGCTCATCGGTGATGCGCACCATCTGCGCAGGACTGACCGCTGTTTTATCGCGATTCTGCGCGGCGGGCAGCACGTACAGCTCAGGATACGCCTTGTGACGGATGAGCGCTTGTGCCAATTGGCAACGCCCTTCCACCACATCCACGATGTCGTAGACAATGCGATTCTCCACGCCTAGGATCAAATCGAGATTGCGCAAGCCGATATCGGCGTCAATGCACACCACGCGCTTGCCCAGGCGCGCCAGCGCCGCCGAAAGATTGGCGGTCACGGTTGTTTTGCCCACGCCGCCTTTGCCCGATGTGATGGTGATGACGCGACTGGCGGATTGCCTACTTCTCACTTGTGACATATGCTCTTCTCTCAGACTCAGCCTTCCCACGCCTCTGCCACGATCCGCCCCTGCCACACGAATGCGATCTCAGGCTTCGGTTTGCGCCGCCGATCAGGCGGCGAGACCGTGATGTAGCCCGCAATGCGCAGTTGAGTCGGCGCCAGATCGAGCGCGCACACAAAGGCGCTCTCATCGCCGTTCGCGCCTGCGTGAACCGTGCCGCGCAATTTGCCCCACACGATCACGTTGCCGCCTGCCACGATCTCCGCCCCCGGATTGACGTCGCCGACCACGATCACGCTGCCGCCGTAACGCACTGTGCGCCCGTTCCGCAGAGTTCGGTTGACCAAAATCGCCGCTGTGCCATGCTCTTCAGAGCTGACCTCTGGCAGCTCCAGTTGACTGTCATCCGCCACTAGCGACGTCTCTAAGCCCATGTTGCGCGCTGTGCTTTGCGTCGTGGCGCTGCTGCTGATGACCGCCCAGAGCGTGATGCCGCGCTTGTCGAGCATCAAGCGTAGGCTATCCAGCTCGTGTGGTAGCACGGGGCGCTCGCCGACGTCCAGCGCGATTCGCGCTCGCGCGCCGCTGAAAAAGGCGCGGTTCTCGTCAATGCGCGCGGCAAGGCGCGCTACCAGCTCGCTCCACTCGCCGCCGCTCGGCTTCAGCGTCAATAGCAGCCCTTCGCGGATGCCCTTGATTGTAATCGCGTCATCTCTGACGGTCATGTGTTGCGCGTGAAAACCAGAACCACTCGCTCGCCGCAGCTACTTTAATCCTATCATTGTCAAGTGCGCTGCACAATGCGCCAATTGTCTTGTGGAAAAAGGGAGAGCCGAGTATTCTTGCGTTTCCGCGTTTTGAAAAATCTCTTAGAAACGCTCGTAGGCAAGGAGCAATCGCATGCATGAAAGCGTCAATTGCTATGCCGGCCGGCAATATTTGTTCGTCAAGCCTTTGGCGAGCGCCGCGCTTGTCGGATTGCGCTATCCGCGCCCGAAGGAAGCTTTGCTGTCTTAGTCTAGTCTTAGATGTGCTGCGCCGAGGCGCAGACCGCATTTGGCCGTGCATAGCCGCGCTTGACTAGATGTTCGCTTGCGCAGTTTGGCGGCGCCCAACGGCAGTTAGGGACAAAAGGTCGAGACCTCAGCCCGCGCTTGGGCAAGGCGCACGTCTAGCGGCCTACCTCTTTTCTGCTACAATATCCACTTGTAAGCCTCAGTAGGGTTTTCTTGTCGGAGGATGCATACACGCTGGAATGTTGATGGTAGTAGACAAGGCGACACAGCAACGCATTCAAGAGCGGCTGAGCGCTAAAGCGGAAGCACAAGGCTACCTGCTTTACGACGACATCTTGGCGCTAGTGCCTGAGGCTGAGCAGAACATCGAGCTGATCGAGGAGATTCTAGACGACCTGACGCAGCGAGGCGTGCCGATTCTGACTGAGCCGCCAGCAGAGCGCGTCGCGCTTGCCGATCCAATGGACGCCAGCGACCTGTTGCTGGACGAAGAATTCGCCGATCTCGATGAGCTGGACGCGCTCGGTCTCGACCTGAGCGAGGATGACGGCTATCAGCAGGCGATTGAGACAAACGATGCGGTCGGCTTGTATTTGAAAGAAGTCGGGCGCGTGCCGCTGCTAAGCACTGATGAAGAAGTGCGCCTTGCTAAACGCATGGAGCGCGGGCGGCAAGCGGAAGCGCGCTTAGCTGAACAAGGTGCCCGTCTCTCGAGCGAAGAGCGCGCCGACCTTGAGCGCTTGGTCGCAGAAGGTCTGGCGGCGCAAGAGCATTTGATCAAGGCGAACTCGCGTTTGGTGATCAGCGTGGCGAAGAAATACATAGGGCGTGGCGTGCCATTCCTCGATCTGATCCAAGAAGGCAACATCGGCTTGATTCGCGCCGCGCGCAAGTTCGAGTATCAGCGCGGGCATAAGTTCAGCACGTATGCCACGTGGTGGATTCGTCAAGCGGTTAGCCGCGCAGTTGCCGATCAAGGGCGCACCATTCGCTTACCTGTCCACATGGGCGATCAGATCAATCGGCTGCGGCGCGTCACGCTCAGCCTGACGCAACTGCTGGGGCGCGAGCCGACAATCGACGAGATCGCTGAGGCAATGGAGACGACGCCTGACAAGATCAGCGTGCTGCTGGAAATCTCGCGCCGCCCGATCAGCCTTGAGGCGCCGACCGATGAGGACGAAGAAACTGAGATCGGCGACTTTGTGCAGGATACGCGCGAACTCTCGCCTTCCGAAGCCATTGATCGCGAGATGCTGCGTCACCACCTAACTGAAGCGCTCAACCGCTTGCCGGAGCGCGAAGCTCGCATCTTGCGCCTGCGCTACGGCTTGGAAGATGGCGAGATGCACACGCTGGAAGAAGTTGGCAGGGCAATTGGCGTCACGCGCGAGCGCGTGCGCCAGCTGGAAGCACAAGCGCTCAATCGGCTGCGCCGCTCATCGTCGCATCGCATCCTGAAAGACTTCTTGTTCGATCAGGAGTGAACGCGATGCGCACTGAGCGCCCGCCGTATGTCCTGATCGCATTGCTGCTGGGCAGCGGCGGTTATCTGCTGCTGCGCAACTTCCGCCTGCTGCCCGAAGTGGATTTGACGCCCTACGCGCCCTTGCTGCTGGTCTTGCTAGGCGCTCAGCTTCTGCTGCAGGGCGATCTGGGCATCAGCTGGGCTGCTCAAACGTTTGGCGTCACGCGCGGCACAGTGCGCGCCGCCAGTCTAGAAGCCTATAGCGGCGAGCTGGATATCAAGCTGCGCGCGCTACGCCGCGAAGGTCGCTTGATTGCAGGCAGCTACACGGCGCGCTCGCGCCCTGACCTCGCTGTGCGCGGCGAGACAGCGTACCTGACCATGCAGCGCGGGCGCACATGGCTCTTCTCAATCGCCGATTGGGAAGTCGGCTTGGCGCGCGACCTACCTTGGAACCTCTTGCTGAGCGCATTTTTGGGCGAGATCGAGGCCGATCTGCGCGGCATACCGATCAATCGCGCAGAGCTTGGCAGCGGCTTTGGCGATATTCGCTTGGTGCTGCCAGAGCTGGTTGGGCAGGGCGTGCGCGCTTTTTCCACTTTTGGCAGCGTGACGGCGGCCGTGCCTGAGGGCTGCGCTGTCATCGTGCGCGTGCGCAGTAAGCCATTCGCGCGCGTGCAAATCGATGAGCGTCACTTTGTGCGCCTTGCCGATGACTTGTACGCTACGTTGAATCACGCTGAGGCAGAGCGCCTGACCTACGCTGAGATCGGCAGCAGGTTCGGCACGCTGCGCTTGCTCAGCGTCGCGGCAGGGCAGGTTTGATAGGCTGCCGCAGGAGTAAAACGGAATTCAAGAGGCTCCCGAAAGCTTCAATAGCAAGACAAGGAGTTCACACAGTCGGTCAGCGAGAGCGCAGATGACATCCCAGCGGCGCTCGGCGCGCGATCCGATCGTGCGTGATCTTTTCAATGAACCAGCTCGGCAAGCGAGCGTTGCGCTAATGCGCCGCGTGCGCAATCAGACGCGGCGGGGCTCAACTTGGCGGGGCGTTTGCGTCGAGGCGCGGCGCTGAGGGGAGGCAAGCGCGCTAAGGCGCACGGGATACGCGCGGCGTGTTGGTCGGCAGCGCGGTGCGGCGGACGCTCGGCGTCGGCGAGGGAGGCGGCGTGAAGGTGGCTGTGGGCGTCGGCGTGGCGCTGAGGCGCTCGTTCAGGCGGCGCGGGCTGCTTGTCGGAGTCGGCGGCGGCGCTGAGCCGAGCCTGCCCCACACTGGCGCGCTGCTGACCGCTACCAAAATCGCTTGAGAATCTTCAGTGGCAGGCAACGGACGCCAATACAGCTGTATGACGGGCGCTTCGCGGCGCAGCTCACCTTGCGAAGCGTTGTTCACGAAGGCGTCGGCAAGGCGCTGCGCGCTCTGCACTACGCTGAACAACACGCCCGAGCCGTCCGGGCTCGGCGCGATGCGCCCAATGGCGCGCCCTTCGCCTTCGAAGAGTTTCGTCGAGACGCCTGTGCGCAAATCTACTTCCCAGAGCTTCAGCGCGTAGGTCTTCACGCGAAACGGGAACGCGCCGAAGAGCGCCAAGCCGCGCGCCGGATCGCCTTCGTCAACCGTCGCCGTCGCCTTGAGTTCGGCCGAGGCGAAGAAGAAGCCGCGCCCATCAGGCCGCCATGCCACCTGCTCAACGGGCAGCGGCACCTCTATGC
>JAGHYP010000216.1 GCA_017743585.1 Chloroflexota bacterium | reverse complement strand
TCTCAGGATCGGGCAGCGCAGCGAACGGCTGAATCTGTGTGACAATCGGCGCAAGGCACACGCGCGCAGGCTTCACGCCTATGCGGATGCAGGCGAGCCGCTCGCGCTTGTTCAGGACGCGCACAGCATCCGCGCGCGGCAGAGTGAAACGCGCCATCAGGTGCAGCAGACGGTTGCGCGGTCGCTCGCGCAGAAAATACGGACTGCCGACGAAGCACGAAAAATCTTGCACAATCAGCGGGCGCTTGATCTTGGCGCGCAGGCGCAGGCCGATCAGCGCCGTGAGAAATGGGTCTTGCGTTGTGATCAGGTCAACTGGTCGCTCTGCGTGACGCGCTAAGCCTAAGCGCACGCCCGTTGGAATGTAACCAGCGTAGCTGCGCGACTCAGTCGGTTGTATGAGCAAGCGCTCTGAGCGATATGGGCTGAGCGGACGCCCGGGCTGCCTGCGGTTGCACAGCACAACGCTGATCTGCGCGTTGGCGCGCAAGGCGTAATCTTCGTGGCGCTGCAATGAGTTATCAATGCTGCCTGTCAGCAGCGTAGTATCAGTGCCGATCATCAAAACGTGCATCAGGCTTCCTGATATCCTTGCGGATTTAGCGCTCGGCGTGCCACTCAGCAGACCCTATGAACATCAGCGTCTCTCCAGCAAAGCGCGCAAAGCAGCATCCGTCTGATCGAGCAGAGTCTGCCACGAAAAGCGCGCCATGCCAACAGCGCTCCCAGCGGCGAGCGCATCGCGCACGCCGTCGCTGAATGCATATCCCAGCGCGCTGCGCAACGCGCTCAGGTCGGGATGCGGCACCAGCAAGCCGTTCACGCCATGCCGCACCACCTCAAGATTGCCGCCGCGCGCGCTCGCGATCACAGGCGTGCCGACTCGCAGCGCCTCCAAGAGCGTGTGCGAGAGACCCTCCGTGCTGGAATAGAGCGCTAGATAATCGGCGGCGCGCATCAGCAGCGGCACTTGCGCGTGCGGCACTTTGCCCAGAAAGCGCACGCGCGCCGCCACGTTGCATCTCTCAGCGAGCGCGCGCAACCGCGGCAAATAGTCGCCCTCGCCGGCGACTACCAAAGTGACTTCTGGCAGAGAATCCAGCGCTTGAATCAAGTATTGCACGCCTTTGAGCGCGATCAGGCGCCCCACGTAGAGCAAATAGCGCCCCTCAGGCTGCCAGCCGAGCGCGACGCGCGCTTGCGCTTGCGTTTGGGCGGGCGCGCTCAGATTCGGCTCAAGCGCGTTGTAGATGACCTGCACACGCTCAGGCGGCACGCGCCAGCCGATCACCAGACGGCGCAGATGCTCGCTCGGCACAATGATCTTGTCGGCCTCGCGCGCTTCACGGGCGCGACGCGCCTTGAACCACTCAACATGCGGCAGATCGAGGCGCTTCTGAAAGGCGTCTAAGTCAGTGTCGGGCGCGATCCAGCGCCGATGCAGCGCGCGCTCCCAAGCGTAATCGCCGACGATCTTCAAGACGAGCGGCTTGGCGACTCTCGGGCGCGGCAAGCCGAGCGCGTTCACGTAGATCAGATCGGATTGCGCGGCGAGCTCGGCGTAGCGCCGTGCGTACAGCCTTCGGCGGCGCAACATGCCGTGCTTGAACGAAATGCGCTCAACAGGATAGCCGTAGCCATCGCTCGGCGCGTCGCCGTAGGTCAGGACGTGGAAAGCGTAGCCGCGCTCTTGCAAGGCAGGCAGCAAACTGTGAAGGTAAGTCGCAGGTCCGCCTATGTCGGGATGAAAGATGCCAGAGGCGATCAGGACGCGTATCGGCGATCGCAGCGTGCCATGGATTTTCATCTAATGTGAATTATCTGGGCATGACGCACGGCGAGAGCGGGATCAGGTAGGCGCAGCTCTCGTCTGCCTCGGCGATTCTGCCGATGTTGCGCGGCACAACGCCGAGCAAACTGCTGATCAAGCGCATGTCCATAGCGCATAGCTCGCCGTGTTCAGCGCTCAGGTGATGGTATGGGCAGTTGCGCGTGCGCAGGATGTAACCTTCAGGCGCGCTCTCCCAGCTCGCCTGATAGCCGTGCGCATTCAAGTAGCTCACGATGTGGTCGAGCCGCGCTGTGATCGGAATCGCGCCTAGCTCAGCCAAGCCCGACTCAGTCGCCATTTGATCTGCCACATCTTCTAGCAGCACATTCACTTGAGATGTTTCCAAGCGCGCCTTCAGTTGCTGGAAGAGATGCTGGAGCAAGTGATGGTAATTGTTCGGGAATCGGGCGCGCGCTTTTTCGGTCAGCGCATAGACGTGCTGCGGCCTGCCGGGCGCGCCGCTGCGGCGCACTTTTGGCTCAGTGACCAGCCCTTCGGTGCGCAGGACGTCAAGGTGATGACGCACAGTGACGCCAGAGATGTTGTGCTGTATGCGCGCATGCAGCGCCTTGACCAGCTCATCGACGGTCGCTTCGCCCTGCTCGCGCAGAATTTCCAAAATATGCTGGCGTGTTTGCTGCATAAGCCAAGCCCTGACTGTACAAATTGCTTCGCTTAGGATTAAGCATATCATTTTCTCGATAATTTTTCCAGCTCCTCTGCGATGAGCGCAGGCTATAGGCAGAACAGTGGGAGCTTGCCGTGACCGATAGACATTGCATATACTGATAACGTTGACAAATCGCACTCAGCGCGCAGAGGGCATATTTTGTGGCACGCGAACGCATTCTCGTCGTGGACGATGGGCGCGAGAACCGCGAGTTCATCATCAAGTACGTCTTGCAGCCGAATGGGTATCAGGTGCAAGAAGCGCGTGACGGCATAGAGTGCCTTGAGATCGTCCGTTGCGACCCGCCCGACCTAATCCTGCTCGACCTGCAAATGCCGCGCCTTGACGGCATGGGCGTGCTGGAGGCGCTACAGCGCGAGCGCTTGGATATCCCCGTCATCTTGATGACGTTTCATGGCTCAGAGGATATCGCCATTGAAGTTTTCCGCATGGGCGTGCGCGACTACCTCAAAAAGCCGTATACGGCTGAGGAAATGCTGAACGCGATCGAGCGCAGCCTATCTGAAGTGCGCCTGCGCCGTGAGAAAGAGGCGCTCACAGCGCGCCTGATAAGCGCCAATCGCGAGCTGAACACGCGCATCAGAGAGCTGAACACGCTCTATAGCATCGGCAAAAGCGTAGCGGCGCTGCTGGACTTGCCACAACTGCTATTGCGCATTGTCGAAGCTGCAATCACCCTGACCAATGCCGAGCAAGCGCGCCTGCTCTTGATCGAGAACAACGCCCTCGTCATGCGCGCCATGAAACTGCGCGGCCAACAGAACGCACAGAGCGCCGCTGAGGTCGTCCAAGATCGCATCGCGGAGCGCGCCATCAGCACGGCGCGTCCTGTGGTGCTGAATGCGCAGCAGCTGGAACAATTGCGGCAAACGAATCCGAACGCGCCTTCTGCTGCGCTGTACGTGCCGCTGCTCATCGGCAGCACTGTAATCGGCGTGCTGAACGTTGAGAACTTGACGCAAGGCGCGCGCGCGTTCACTGATAACGACGGCGCGCTGCTCTCCGCGCTCGGCGACTATGCCGCGATTGCGATTGAGAACGCGCGCAACTTTCGCGCGCTCGAGGCGCTCAAGACGCAAAGGACGTCGCCTCTAGTGCGCACAGGACACCTCGCGCAACCGAGCAGCGCGATGCGACGCGAGGTCAGCGTGCTGGTCGCTGATTTGCGCGGTTTCAGCGCTTATGCCGAGCAACTACCGCCCGATCAGGCGCTTCATCTGCTGAACACTTACCTGACGCTTGCTTCGGAGACGTTCACCAAATATGGCGCGACGCTAGACAGGGCAGGCGGCGACGCGCTGATAGCGCTCTTCAACGCGCCTCATGAGCAGCCTGATCATCTATTGCGCGCCATGCGTTCGGCATTGGCGCTGCAGACGGCTGTCGCACGCCTTAATGCGCAGCAGGGCGTCGAAGCGCTTGCTTTCGCCATTGGTTTGGCGCGCGGCGACGCACTCGTCGGCACGATCAACGCGCCGGTTACGACATATGCCGCTATTGGCGAGCCGATCAACATCGCCTATCGCCTTCAAGAGAGCGCGCGGGCAGGTCAAATCTTGATCGAAGAGAGCGCCTTGGCGCAATTGGGCAACCGCGTGCTTGCGCGCAAGCTGGGCGAAGTGCAGCTGCGCAATCGGCGTGGCTCAGTGGTCGTCTACGAGGTACAGGGGCTGCCATGAGCGCGCCGATACTCGTGTGCGGCTTGGACGAGGCAGGGCGCGGCGCGCTGGCAGGCGCGTTGGTCGCTGCAATGGTCGCCTTTCCGCCGAATTTCCGACTAACGGAGAAATTTCCCGACCTGATCTTCCGCGACTCGAAGAAAATGACCGCCAAGCAGCGCGCCGAGGCAGTTCGTTACATCTATGAATGGGCAGCGCTGATCGAAGTGGAGGTGGTGGAAGTAGCAGATATCGACGCCCATGGCATCGGCTGGGCGAACCGCAGCGCCTTTGAGGCGCTCATCTGGCGGCCGTTCGAGGCGGCGCAGTACATCGTTGACGGCAACTTGAAGTTGGGCAATCTGGGCAGGAAGGCGCCGCGCGTGCGCTGCGTTGTGCGCGCCAACGAACTGATCAGCGAGCTGGCGGAGATCATCGGGCGGCTCGCCTTGGTGCGCAGCGAGTTTGACATCCTCTCTTAAGCGCTCACAAGCCGGGCAGGCGCGGCGGATTGTGCAGCGCCGTTGCCACGAATTGCTTGCGATGCTGTGGGCTGATGCCGTACTTGCGCAGCGCGGCGAGGTGCTCGGGCGTGCCGTAGCCGCGATTGCGATCCCAGCCGTATTGCGGATACTGCTCGTGCAGCGCTGCCATCAGCTGGTCGCGCTTGACCTTCGCCACGATTGAAGCAGCGGCGACGGCTTCGAACTGCTCGTCGGCGCGCACAACGCAGCGCACGCGCGGCGCCTTCCTGCCCAGATT
>JAGHYP010000215.1 GCA_017743585.1 Chloroflexota bacterium | reverse complement strand
AGATGTGTATAAGAGACAGGAGCAGGTCAATCTTTCGGAAAGATCGCGCTCTTCGCCTTTAAGCCTATGCCTCAGCCTTGATAACAACTATTGACTTCTAACACTATCATGGCGCACCGCGTCGCGCGCTGCGCAGGACATCTAACCTCGCATCACAGACTGCGCGCAGCGAGACCAGCAAGATGTTCAATGGCATCCTCAATGGCGCCGATGTGGGCAAGCGCACGGATCGGCCGACCAAGCCGGCAAACGAGCTGCTGGAAGCCTCGCGCGAGTGAATTCCGCTCGCCCTAGCGATAGCAAGGGCGCGGCCGAGCGATCAGCCTCTGCTTGAGACATGCTGTGTGCGCTCAGGAGCTGCCGCCAAACCAGTTCAGCAGACGCTTGACCAAGTTGCGCTTGCGCGCTTGCTCCTGCTGCAGCTCGCGATGCAGCTGCTCGGTCAGCTGCTTGAGCTCTTCAACGGTCATGCGTGCGCCATTGACCAGCACCCAATCGCCGCCCAGCTCCCGCAATTCGCTCGGCACACGCTTATAGAGCGACTTGTAGATTTCTTGGTAGCGTGCCATAGCACTCTCAACGCTCATTGTTCACGTCACTCCGTTGCCCGATCACACAGCTTCAATTTCGCCTTGCAGTGTTTGTCAATGCGAGACTGCCGACGATGTCCGCCGCTGAACGCTGCGCAGATAGCTCATCATGCCCAAACTGACGCTATATGCCTGATTATAGCACGTTTCGTGTACTCTCAATCTAGGAAGTGAAAACAGGCTGCTGGACTCCCACAAGCGTCCGTTTGGCCGAGGCGCTCCTGCTCTCTCCATGAATTATGAACTGATTATGACTTGTGACGGGCGAGTATCGTCAGAAATTTGCTCGTTCAGCTGCGGCATGACCGCCTGCAGATTTCTGAAAGGCACAGCCGACGCGTCAGCGAGCATGCCGCCAACATCAGCGGAACCGCGCGCGAGCAGAATCGCTCGGCGTGGGAGCATCGGGAGGGACGAGCAGCCAAGCTCAAGATTTAAGCTCAAGCGCTCATGCGCCCTTGGCGGCAACGTCGCGGCTGCGCCTGTCAGCACGCCACAACCAGCTTGACCCGCGCCACGACCCGCGCTATGCTTTACCCCCTGATTCGCAGCGATGATCGAGCAAATTGCGAACGGCAATACCAACCACAAAGCGCAGAGCAGACTGATCAGCTTCGGAATCGGTCTGTTGATGATATACGCCTTGCTCGGCGTGAGCGATGTGCCATTTCATGGCGATGAGTCCACGATTTTGTATATGTCAAACGATTGGTTCATCCTGCGTGAGCAAGGCATCAGCGCGCTGTATTATCGCACGCTGCCGCTCAATGCGCTGGCGCAGGAGCTTCGCTTGGTGAATGGCACGCTCGCGCCTTTCAGCTACGGTCTGATGCTAGAGACGGCAGGCATTGCGCAGAGCGCGCTCAACGATGCGTGGGATTGGAGCGCGGATTGGTGGGAAAATCAATACTACGGGCATTTCCCGCGCCCTGAGGTGCTGTTCATCGGTCGCTGGACATCGGCATTGGCGTTGTGCCTCGCCTTGTCGTTATCGTTCGCGGCAGGTCGCCTGCTGATCGGCGCGCCTAATGCTTTTCTGGCGACGCTGATCGTCGGACTGGCGCCTGCAGTTCTGTTGAACGCTCGGCGCGCTATGTTTGAAGGCGTGGCGCTTCTTGGCGCAGCGCTCGTCTGGCTTGCGGCGGCGCGGCTTGTGGCAGGCAAGGCGCGCATCGGCGATTGGACGCTCTTGGGCGTAGCGTGCGGTCTGGCGTTGGCTGCCAAACACACAAGCCTGCTGCTGATCGCGCCTGTCTTCGTCGCCTTGTTATGGTACGGCAGAGCGTGCTCGCTGCGCACATTGAGCAGGCTCGCGTTGGCGGCGACGATCACGAGCGCGCTATTCCTGCTGCTCAATCCATCGTGGTGGTCTGAACCGCTGCACGTGCCGCGCGAAGTATTGCGGTTGCGCAGCGCGACGCTGACCGTGCAAAACGAGCTTTTCGGGCGACCGTTGCGCCTGCACGAGCGCTTGGAAGCCCTGATCGCCTTTCCGTTCGGCGCGCCGCAATACTTCGAAGATACGCGCTACGCTTGGCGTGAATGGCTCGCCGACTCAATCCGAGGCTATGAGCGCGGTCTGCAAGGTGTGACGTGGTACGCTGCGGCGCCGCTCGTCTACTTTGTGCTGCTGATCGGCGCGCTGACCTTGCGGCGCGAGCGCGCAGGCGCGCTGCTCGGCATTGTGCTGCTCGGCATCGGGTCAGCGCTTCTGCTGACCAACACGCTGATGTGGCAGCGATACTATCTGCTCCTGACTTTTCCATTGGCGATGCTTGCAGCGCTCGGCTTGGCGCGAGCAGCGCGAACTGTGAGGATTTTCCGCCGTGCCTGATAGCCGCAAGCGCCTCGCTGATATCGCTTTTGTACTTGCGCTGATGCTGTACGTCCTGCACGGCACGGCACAAGTGCCACCACACGCCGATGAGTACATGCAGATTGCCGCAGCGCGCGACTTTTTCCTCTTGCGCGAGCAAGGCGCTGCCGCGCTCGCCTTCGCGCCGCCTGTTGAAGTGGACACGTTGCAGTATCTCCGCTTGCTCAATGGCACGCTGCACAAAAATCTGGTCGGGATGCTGTGGGCTGCCAGCGGACGGACGCAGGAAGAATTGCCAAACATCTACGCTTGGGCGATGCCGCTGAGCTGGAACATCGCCAATGGCAACGTGCCAAGTCAAGATCAGCTACATCTGGCGCGCTGGGCATCGGCAACCCTGACCGCGCTCGGCGTTGTGCCGATGTTCATGCTCGGCTGGCATTTGCGCCTGCGCGCGGTCGCCTATCCTGCTGCCCTGCTATACGCGTTGCACCCTGTGATTTTGCTGAACGGCAGGCGCGCCATGTTGGAAGGCAGCCTGATCTTCTTCTCGCTCCTCAGCATGTACTGGCTTGTGGCATTGATCGTGGCAGAGCACAGCGCCACTGCGCGCAGTTTCGTGGTCAAGTTGCCCGCTTTGGCGCGCTACGGCGTGCTAGGCATTCTGCTCGGCTTGACGGTCGCCAGCAAGCACAGCGGCGCGATCGTGGCAGCTGCTGTGCTTGGCGCGGCGTTCGTCACAGGCACCGTGCGCGACTCGCCGCCGCGCCCGCTGCGCGCGTTGTCGTGGGTCGCCTTCACAGGCATAGTGAGCGTTCTGACTTGGTTTGCGCTCTCGCCGCACTTTTGGAACGCGCCATTAGGGGCGCTCAGGGCGCTCTTGGCGGCGCGCAGCGAGCTGCTTGCGCTGCAGGCCTCGGATAGCACACTCGCCTATCGCAGTTTGGGCGAGCGCTTAGTCGCGATTTTGACTCAGCCGTTTCTCAGCGCGCCGCAATACTTCGAAGCGCCGAATTGGGCGGGCCTGCTGGACGACCAGATCGCCGCCTATCAACGCTCTGCCGCAAACGGCTGGGATTGGGGCGCTCCAATCGGTTTGTTATTGACCGCTTCGGCGCTCTTCGGCGCGCTGAACATGGTGGCAGAAGCACGGCGGCGCAACTTGATCGCATGGGCAATTTTAGCATGGGCAGGCGCAGCCGTCTTGGCGTCCATCGCAGTGCCGATGAACTGGCAGCGGTATTATCTGCCTTTGACTTTGGTCTCGATCGTCTTGGCTGCTGAGGGCATCGGACAGCTTCTGGTGCGCCGCGAGGCGAATTCAGGTGAGGCGAAGAGCTTGACGTGAGCAAAACGTTGCGTTCCTCAGCGCCTCTGTTGATCATCCCCGCGTTTTTGATCGGCAGTCTGCTGTGCGTAGCGCTGATCGGCGTCATCTTCGCCGTCGCTGCTAGCACGCCGCATCTCAATCCGCTCGAGGCAATCATCCTGCGCTTATGGCTGACCTTGCGCAGCGCTGAGCTGAACCGACCGCTAGGCGCGGATGCAAGCGCGGTCTGTTTCAGCGTGCCGCGAGGCGCTGATGCTTCGCGCATCGCTCAGCAGCTGGCAGCGCAAGGCTTTGCGCTCGATCCCGACCTATTTCGGGCTTACGTGCGCTATCTCAACATCGATTCGCGCTTGCAAGCAGGCACGTTCTTGTTGCGGCGCTCGCTGACCTTGCCGCAGCTCGCCGAGCGGCTGACCAGCGCTAACGCTGATACGGTTGTCTTCCGCACGCTAGAAGGCTGGCGCTTGGAAGAGATCGCGGCCGCCATTGATCGCACGCCAGGCCTGAATTTCACAGGGGCTGACTTCATGGCTCTGGTCGGCGCGGGCGCGAGCTCGCAAGCTGGCCCTATCGGCGCGTTCGCGGCGCGCTTCGGCGTGCCCGCCGGAAGTTCGCTGGAAGGCTTTATGTTTCCCGATACCTACACGCTGCCCGCCTGCAGCACAGCCAGCGAGCTGGTCGAGCGGATGCTGACGAATTTCGAGGCGCGGGTCACGCCGCAGATGCGGGTTGCAGCGCAAGCGAACGGACTTTCGCTTTATGAGACAATCACTTTGGCGAGCATTGTGCAGCGAGAGGCGGTCTTCGACGACGAACGACCGCGTATCGCAGGCGTTTACCTCAACCGTTTGCTGAACGGCAGACGCGCCACGCCCGATCCAAACGTGCCGACAACGCTGGACGCTGATCCGACCGTTCAATACGCCATTGGCAACATGCGCAATCCTGAGACGTGGTGGACGCGCTTAACAAGAGAGGATTATCGCGGCGTGCGGTCGCCTTACAATACTTACTTGTATCGCGGCTTGCCGCCTACGCCGATTTGCTCGCCCGGTTTGGCATCCATCATGGCAGCTATCTATCCTGAGCGCACGGACTTTGCCTACTTCCGCGCTTGTCCGGGCAGCGGCGGCAGGCACGTCTTCAGCCGATCTCTGGCAGAACACGCCCGCGCGTGCGATTAGCTCTCAGGGCGCGCTAGGC
>JAGHYP010000214.1 GCA_017743585.1 Chloroflexota bacterium | reverse complement strand
AGGTTGGCGAACACGAAAAAGATGAACGCCATGCCGTTCGCAAAACGCCACAGCAGCAAGCCTAGACGCGCGTTCCTGAGCGCTTGGGCGCGTTGAAGTTGCTCGTGATCAAAAGCAGTCTGCATTGCCATCATGGCTCACATCGTGGTTCAATTTCCCGTAACAACGCTCAAGTGCAGCGATTAAGCGCTGGGCGGGCTACCGCTGAGCGCCCGCCCAAAGCTGATATGCGCTCAGTCGCCTGTGGCAGGGCGCTCAATTGGCTGATCGGCGTGCAGATAACCATGCCCGCCAGCGGACGGCGCCATCTTGCCGCCGCTTGCCAAATAGGCCGCGCCTTCAGGCGTGCCGTAGCCGTACGGATCGTGGGCAGGGATTGGCGGCTCATCGAAGTTGTGATCAGGCGGCGGCGAGCTGGTCATCCACTCCAACGTGAGCGCACGCCACGGATTGCTGCCAGCAGGCTTGCCCGCGGTCAAGGAAACCACTAGGTTGACCAAGAATGGCACAATCGCCACTGCCAAGATCAGCGCGCCAATAGTCGAGAGGGCGTTCAGCGCTTCGTACTTCGGATCATAGGTGTAGATGCGGCGCGGCATGCCTTCCAAGCCCAGGAAGTGCATCGGGAAGAAGGACAGGAAGAAGCCGACGTAGGTCAGGGCGAAGTGAACCTTGCCCAAGCGCTCGTTCAGCATCCGACCGCTCATCTTCGGAAACCAGTGGTAGAGACCGGCGAAGATCGCGAAGACCGAGCCGCCGAATAGCACGAAGTGCAAGTGCGCCACCACAAAGTATGTGTCATGCAGGTGGATATCCACAGGCACTGAGGCGAGGAAGATACCCGTGATGCCGCCTAGCACAAACATCGAGAGGAAGCCGAGCGCGAAGAGCATGGCGCTGGTGAAGCGAATCTTGCCGCCCCACAACGTGCCGAGCCAGCTGAACATCTTGACGCCCGTTGGCACGGCGATCAGCATCGTGGTCAGCATGAACGGAATGCGCGCCCACGAAGCGAGCGAGGTGAACATATGGTGCCCCCAGACGATGCAGCCCAAAAAGGCGATGGCGAGGCTGCTCAGCGCGATGAAACGATAGCCAAAGATGGGCTTGCGCGCGTGGACGGGCAGCACTTCCGAGAGGATGCCCATTGCCGGCAACACCATGATGTACACAGCGGGGTGCGAATAGAACCAGAAGACGTTCTGCCACAGCAGCGGATCGCCGCCGGTCGCAGGCGAGAAGAAGCTGGTGCCCGCCAGACGGTCAAGCAGCATCAGCGTCAGGCCGCCGGCGAGGAACGGTGTCGCCACGAGGACGAGGATCGAGGTAGCGAGCGTCGCCCACACGAAGAGTGGCATCTGCCAGATGGTCATGCCCGGCGGACGCATATTCAAGATGGTCACGATGAAATTGATCGCGCCCAAAATGGACGACGCGCCGATCAAGTGCAGGCTGATCGCCCACAGTGTCTGCCCATCAAAAGGACTATACTGCGGGCCGGAGAGCGGGAAATAGCTCGTCCAGCCTGCCTGTGCCGGCCCGACCAGCCAACCCGCTAACATGATCACGCCCGCCGGCGGCAGCATCCAGAAGGCAAAGGCATTCAGCCACGGGAATGCCATGTCCTTCTGACCGAGCATCAGCGGCACGAGGTAATTCCCAAAGCCTGCCAACATCGGCACTACGAACAGGAAGATCATGATCGTGCCGTGCATGGTGAAGAGCGTATTGTAAGCGCCGCCATCCACCATCAAGCTGGCAGCAGGCGTCAGCAGCTCAATGCGGATGAGCTCCGCCAAAAGGCCGCCTACGAGGAAGAAGAAGAACGATGTGGCGATATACTGAATGCCAATCACCTTGTGGTCAATGCTCCACACAAGGTATTTGGCAATGCCGCGCGGCTTGGGGATTGCCGCTGCAATTGTCTGAGCTGTGGTCGCCATAGCGCTATAGCCTTTCTGCATCTAACACTGAACTTCGAGAGATGCTAGCGGATTGTCAACAGATAGTTGACAATTGCCTCAAGATCGTCCTCGCTCATCACGTTCGGATTGCCGTAGTTCTGCGGCATAATGCCTGCCGCGTAGCCAGGCACGACGTACAGATTCGGATTGACAATCGAGCCGCGAATATACGCCGCTGCGTCTGTGCCGCCGACTAGGCCCTCGCCGCGCTCAGCGTGACCTGCAGCGCGCGTGGCAATGCCGTTCAAGCTCGGCCCGATGTTGCCGACCAAGCCGGCGTCGTCCAAAACGTGGCAAGCGCCGCAAGCGTACTTGTTAATGACCAATTGCTTGCCGACTTCTGGCGAGCGTGGATCGCTGGCAGTCGCTTTCGCCTTGGCGTAGAGCGTCGCGATGTACTGATCGAACTCGCTCTGCTCCAGCACCACCACTTTGTTGAGCTGAGACATCGCCGCATGACCGACGCCGCACAATTCCGCGCAGACTACCCACCACTCGCCTTTCTTGACCGGCGTGAAGTACGCCTCAGAGATGCGCCCCGGCGTGGCATCTTGCTTGACGCGGAACTCAGGGATGTAGAACGAGTGAATCACGTCCTGCGACTCGATGATAGCGCGCACGGGACGATTCAGCGGCACGTATAGCGTTGAGTCGACCATGTACTGCTTGATGCGCTCGCGCAGCTCGGGCGTCACCTTGGGATCGTCATCTTCGGGCATCTCATATGTGAACTTCCATGCAAACTGCTGCCCGATCACCCCGATGCGCACTTCGTTATCTTTCGGCTCAGGATTGCGAATGGTCATGTAGACCTGATAGGAGTAGATCGAGAGGACAAACACAATCACTGCGGGGACTGCCGTCCACGTGATCTCCAGCGCTGTGTTGCCATGAATAGGCGCGCCGTCTGTCTCATCGCCAGGGCGGCGCCGGAAGCGAATGATCGAGTAAATGATGCCGCCTTCTACGATCAAAAAGACCACAACGGCAATCGCGAGCATGAAATTGAAGAGCGAATCCACAGCGGCAGCCTCTGCTGATGCTGCCACAGGGAGCAGGCGAGCGCTCAGCCCGACGAGTATGCCTATCGCAATGAAGGCTGCGCCCACCACGATGTAGATGGCAAACCGATTGAGCTTCACGGCTATTCGAGCACTCCGCTACAACTATCTACTGCCTACGCGGATTGTGAAGACTTTCATTAATCAATCCAATTATATGCGCTCTATTCGAAAAAAGGTACTCCAAATTCGGCGGTTGACTGTCGTAACCTGCGCCCATCAGCTCAGCCTCAAAGGCGCGCGCTTTGCTGCGTGCGCCGTGCCTCGACCGATCGCTACCACTGGTTGATTGCAGTTATCTCGCGGCCGCGCTGCGCCGCAAGAGCTGACCGGCAGCACGAGTAGCGATCAGCGCCCAAGGTTGAAGTTGATGCACACTTAATCAGGTCATCACAGATCGCTCGCCTTGCGTTGTGCGCAGCGCCGCCGCGTAGCACAAAATGCCCTCTGCGAAGTCGAGCGCTTGATCGCAGTGCGCGCAACGCAAGCGCCGCTCGCTTTCCTTCCGAAAGCCAACTCGCGCACAGCGCGGACAGCGCAAGACTGCCTGCCAAGTGCGCGGATGCGCCGTCTCACTCGCCTGACCGCCTTTAACCACCCAGATCAGGTCGTATTCCACCTGCCAGGCCTCCACCACAACTCGCTCTAGGCCGTATTTGCGGCGCAGTAGCTCGGCAAAAGCGGCGCTGGGTTGCACTCTGCCGCGCAGCAAGCGCGCGTAGAAGCCGCGCCGATTGGTCAGCAAGATCGGCGCGCCAGGTCGCGCCACGCGCACGATCTCGGCCAACGCCGCCGCTTGATCAGGCAGAAATTCCAGCGCTTCTAGGCAGGTGACTGCGTCGAAGGCGGCGTCGCCGAATGGCAGCTGGGTTGCATCTTGGTGGATCAGCGCCGTGCGCCGACTCTTGCCCAATTTCTCCGCCGCTCTGCGCAACATTTGCCAGCTGTAATCCACGCCGACCACCTGACCTTTGAAGCGCGGCATGCGCTGCAAAAGCTTCGGCATGCGCCCTGTGCCTGTCGCCACGTCTAGGATCAGCGGTCGAGGCACGCCGCTCAGCGCCTTGACCAACGGCGCCGCCAATGTCCGCAGTTCCCATGCCTCATCGAACTGCTTGATCCGATCATACCGCCATGCATACAAGTCATAGAGCGCGATCACAACGCGCCGACCGAGATATACGCCCTCAGTGGCGATCAGCAGATACCATAGCGCCGCGCCGATCAGCAAGACGGCGGCGCCGATCAGCCAAGCGGACATCGCTTCAGCGAATGACGACTGGCAAGCTGGCAGTGGTCGCCGATTGTCCTAGGCTGTTAATCGCTTGCGCCCAAACCAGGCCGCGCGGCACGCCGCTGAACGGCGTGGTGTTGAAAATGATGCCGACGCCGTCGTTGAAGTTGGTATCTTCGCCCAGTTGGATCGGCGCATTGCCCGGACGCTCGTCCACGAAGTAGAACAGCACCTTGGTGGCGTTGCTGACAGCTGAGACGGTCAGCAGCACTTGACCGATCGGCAAGATGCGCACAGCAGGCTGAGCAGGATCAGGTTGCGAAGGCGTGATGCTCAGAACGCCGATGGTCGGCGCAAACCCTGCGTCGGTGAACACAATCACATACGGTGTCTCCGTCGCTTGGTTGTTGGCTGCTACTGCCACTGCCCACAGCCGCGCCGAGAGCGTGCCGCCGGTCACCAGCCATTGCACAGCGAAGCCATCTTGCGGCGTGCTGCTCTCGCCGATCAGCACAGGCGCGCTCGTGCCGATCTGTTGCAAATAGTATGCAACGCGCACAGCGCCGCTGACATCTACAGCGCGCAAGGTGACCATGCCCGGCGCGACTCGGAACTGACCCGCGCCGCGTTGATCGGACGGCTCAATCGAGATGCCGCTGATGACCGGGCGGCTTGGCGTCGGCGTGCGCGGCGCGGTCGGCGTGATGATGACCGGCTG
>JAGHYP010000213.1 GCA_017743585.1 Chloroflexota bacterium | reverse complement strand
ATTTTGTGGATTGGAACGATAGCGGCGGCCTGCTGAACACGCTGCCGCTGCCGCGAGACGATGATTACATCGTGTTTGTCTCGCGACGCAACTTAGAGCACGGCACGACGAGCGGCAGCTACATCTTGAACGTCACCCTCTTGGAGCGCGGCTTGCGACCGACCGAGACGCCAACCCCGACGCTTACGCCGACCTACACCCTGACGCCGACCCCGATGCCCACGCTGACGCCCAGCCTGACTCCGATGCGCGTCCTGCAGTTCGGCGGCGAGTTCGGCGGCTATCTGCCCGCGCCTGAGGCAGTTGATCAGTGGCTGCTCATAGGTAGGGCGCAAGAGTTGATCGCGCTGCGCGCCTTGCCGCTCGGCGAGAGCGCCCTAACCTTGCGCGCTGTTGTGCGCGGGCCGGGACTGCCTGCCGAGGGCGTGACTGCGCCGCAAGGCGATCTGCCGCGCTTGCTCCTGCCTGAGAGCGGGCAGTACATTGTCGAGATCGGGGTGGCAAGCGGCGAGCGCGGTCAATACGCTGTGCGCCTAGAGCGATTGCCCAGCGATGCAATCGCCACGCCCGTGCCGCGCAACTTCCTGCGCTATGGCGAGAGCGTCCGCAGCTTTGTGAACGACAACGCGCCTGAGCAGCGCTTCAGCTTCGAGGGCGCAGCAGGCGACCGCGTCACGATCACAGCGCGCATCGGCGGCATTGGCGACCCAGTCCTCGAGCTGCGCGATCCGAGCGACGCAGTCATCGCGCAGAGCGACGACTCAAAAGGCACTACGGATGCCGCTATCGAAGCCTTCACCTTGCCCGTGAACGGCACGTACACCATTCGCGTCACGCGCTACTCGCGGCGCACAGGCGGCGATTTCATCTTACGCCTGAACCGAGAGCCGCCGCTCGTGCCGCCGCTCAGCACTTATCCCCCCTCGGTCTTGTTGCCGCAGGGCGCGCCGCTGCTCGCCCATGATGAAACGATCGTCGGCACGCTAGCTGACCGCCAAACACGCCAGTTCGTCTTTCTGGGACGGCGTGGCGAGGCGATCAGCGTAACTGTGCGCCGCAAGTCCGGCTCGCTCGACCCGTTCCTGCGCTTGGTGGACGATCAGAGCGGCAACGTGCTATATGAGAGCAATCGAGGCACAACAGGCGATGACGTTGAGACGATCAACACAGTGTTGCCGACCACAGGCACCTTCACTTTGACACTCTCGCCTGTGCCTTACCGTCCCAACAGTGGCGATTTCCGCCTCAATTTCCGCTTGGATAACGCGCTCTTGCCGCTTGCAGCAGGCGAAGAGCGCTCTGCCAGCGTAGGTGACAATCGTGCGCAGTTCACCTACACCTTCTCGGCGCTCGCAGGGCAGTATCTGCGCCTTGAGGCGCGCCCCTCTCTCGCCAGCCGTCTCGATCCGCTGCTTATCTTGCTCGCGCCGAACGGGCGCCTGATCGCCTTCCACAACAGCCTCGAGCCTGAGCAGAGCCGCGCCGCTGTGATTGACGGCTTGCAGCTGCAGGAATCGGGTGTGTACACAGTCGTTGTGACGCGCCCCGGCGGCGAACTTGGCGTGAGCAGCGGCGCGTTCTTGCTCAGCTACAGCCTCTCCAATACGCCGCCTGAGCGACCATGGCAGACTCAGCGCCGCTTCCGCTATGGCGGCAGCGTGGTAGGCGAGATGGATAGCGCACAGGCGCATGAGTGGCACTTTGACGGCAAGGCAGGCGACGTGGTCAACCTGACGGTCAGCCGTCTGTTCGGCAGCGGAGTGGCGGCCCTCGGCGCGCTTATCGCACCTGATGGCAGCACGGTGCTTCCGAGCGGCACAACAGTCATCGGACGCGAGCGCGGCCAGCGGAACACTTATCAACTGCCACAAGACGGCGCTTACAAGATTTTCGTCAACGGCGAACGTTTGCAATACACGCTATTCGCGTCGTTTGTGCGCAACATCCCGCTCGTGCCAGAGCTGCTGCGCTATAACGATCCTGAGACGAGCAGCTTCTTGGCGGCGGGCAGCCGAGTCAGCTTCAAATTCGAAGGGCGCTTCGCCGACGATGTTGACCTGCTGATCTTCTGGCGCCCCGGCGTCGGCGCGAGCGTCTCAGTCAGCGTGAGCGATCCGAGCGGCAGGACGGAGACGCTCGGCTACACTTCAGCCAGCGCTACCTCCTCGGCATGGCGGCGCACGTTGAGCCAATCGGGTCTCTACACGCTCACCATTCGCAACGACTCCGACCAGGAGATCGCCTACACCGTGCGCTTGAGCGGCAAGATTCCCGCGCCGACTCCAACGCCGCTGACAATTTACATCACCAGCGGGCAGATCATGCGCGGCAGGCTGAACGCGCCTGATTCGGCAATCTACCGCTTTTTGGGGCGCGCTACACAGCAGATGCGCGTCACGGTCGAGACGCAACGCAGCGATGCGCCGGCGCTTCAGCTGATCGCGCCCGACGGCACGCCTGTCCACGAGGCGCGCCAAGTGCGCAAGGACGGCTACATCGCGCTGGAAGCGCCGCTGCCGCAAGACGGACAGTATGCGATCAGCCTGATCGCGACTGAAGACGCCGCCGGCGGCGAGTATCTGCTCAGCTTCTTTCTGTTCGATAAAAATGCGTTGCCTACGCCGACTATCGAGGCGACGCTCGGCGCGGATCGCGCCGAGGCCGCACAACCGATCGGAGCAGATGGCCACGTGCAGGGGCAAATCGCCGCCGCTGAAGAGCGCTACTACCGTTTCAGCGGCAGGGCAGGGCAGACGGCGCTCATCTCGCTCTACCTGCCTGTGGCAGGCGAGGTGAGCACGCCCGGCGCGCCGCCGCCTATCGGCAGACCGACGCCGCGCCCGCCTGACGCCGTCTTCGCCACGGTCGCGCTCTACGACGCAGCGCGCAACTTCATCGCAGAGGCGAGCAGCAGCGCTGAGAACAACCGCACGCAGCCGCTCTTGGCTGTGCCGTTAGCCCAAGATGGCGACTACTTGGTCGTCGTGCGCGGTCGCGGCATGGGCACGATGGCGCGCACCTTCTGGCTGAGCGTGATCTTGAGGGCGCCTGACGCCACGCCGACTCGCGCGCCGATCAACTTCCTGCCTTTTGAGGAAGTGCAGCGCGCCGCGATTGACGGCTTCCGCGATGGCGGCATCTCTGAGTGGCGCTTCACGCCGCGCGGACGCACGGCGCTCTTCGTGATGCGCCCGACGCCCGACTCCAAGCTCAAGGCGGCGCTGGAGATTTACACGCGCGAAGGGCTGCGCGAGGCGCTCGCCGTCGCCAGCGCGCAGGGCGAGGAGCTGCGCATCGCCATCCCGCAACTGAGCAGCGCCGAAGATTACCGCGTGGTCGTCCGCGCGCTAGACGGCACGAGCGGCGCCTTCAGCTTGTACGCAAGTGGCTCAGTTCACGGCTTGACGGTCTTCAGGACGGTACGGCGCTGCTATGTGCGCAACGCGCCGAGCAACGAGGCGACTTATTTCACAGAATTCTTCGGCGTGAACTTCGAGGCGTTCGCGCGCACGGCTGACGCCCAGTGGGTGCGCGTCCGCGACCGCGAGACGCGGCGCTACGGTTGGGTCTCGATCAGACAAATCGAGTTCACCTATGGCGATGTGAGCAAGCTGCCTATCGAGCAGCCTTAACGGCGCGCTCAGGAAGGCAAGCGGCGGCTAAAGAGCGCGGTCGGCAAAACTCAAGGCAATCTGCCGAGATAGCTATCGTTCGAGACGCGCACGAGCGCCCCATCGGCAAGCGCCAGCTTGAACGTGCCTGAGGCGTTCAAGCTGATGAGCAAGGCAGTGTCGGCGCGCGGGGTCAAGGCGAGCGGACGCAACGGCTCAGGCAGTCGCTCGGTCACCAGACGCGCTTCGCGCGCCGTGAAATCGGCGAGCGCAATCGCCGAGCGCGTCCGCCCGCTGCTGCGGCTGAGCCTGAAGAGCGCCTTTTTGCCGTCGGCTGAGAAGACGGCATAGTGCGCGCGCTCATAGCCGCTCAAAGTGCCGACGCTTTGCTCGACGCCCGCGCTGACCTCGATCAGGCTGACTGCGATGCCCTCGGGCGTGCTAGCGAGGCGCAGCGCGCGGCGCGCATCGGATGAGAATGCCATTGCACAAGGGCAATTCGGCGAGTCGGGCAATGGCACAGCGTCGCCGCTGGCAGTTTGTAGGCGCAAGACGTTCTCCACGGGCAGATCGAGGACGGAAGGCAGCGCTTCGAATAGATCAGTGCGGCGCGTGTAGAAGACATATGCGCCGTCATCGCTGACCGAGAGCGGCAAAATGCCCAGTCCACGCGTGGACGTCGTGTGCAGCACCATGCGATTCTCGCCGAGCAAGCCTTCCACCACGAACAAATCGCTGACTGTGCCGCGCTCTGTGCGCTTCGTGAACGCCCAAGCCAGCCATTTGCCATTGGCAGAGGCGACCCAGTGCGTGACAATCTGCTCATCTTGGCGTGGAATGTAAGGATGCAGCGCGACGTCGCCGTTTGGCAGCGCTACAAGCGCCGTGCGCGTATCTGCGGCGCGGAACAACACACCGCCGCCAATCAGGGCGTGCTGATCGCCGTTCGTGGTCACATGCGTGCTGAGCCCCGTGCGCACATCAGCGAAAATGACGGTCTGCCCGCGCAGGAAGACGTCGTAATGCGATGAGTCGGGCGCGGCGCGCGCCAGCTGACCGCTCAACACGCCTGCACACAGGCCGAGCGCTATAATCAGGCGACGAAAGCATGCCATTGCGCGCAATCGGTTTTGTGATGATTGTATCACGCTTCTGCAAGGCGCTCGCGGCGCTCGGTGTGCTTGCGCTGCTGCTGAGCGCCTGTGATGTACTGCCCCTGCTGCTCTCCGCGCTGCCAACGCCGACCGACGCGCCGCCCGATGTGCCGTTGCAAGCGTGGACGCTGAGCAACGGCTACTTTTGGTCGCAGCCGGACGCGGTCTTCGGCGTCTTGAACGGCGTTGCTCCGCCCGGCACTGAGCTGGCAGTGCTGTTCGGCCCGACCGAGGGCTACATCGAGTCAGG
>JAGHYP010000212.1 GCA_017743585.1 Chloroflexota bacterium | reverse complement strand
AGGCTAACGGCGCGCGAAAGCAGGCGCAGTGGCGCTGCGCGGCGCTCAACGGCAAAGCGGCGCCGCGCAGCGCCACTGCGCCTGCTTTCGCGCGCCGTTAGCCTACTGCCCCGTCACAATCACAGGCGTCGGCGGACTGACGTGCAAGTAATTGGCGTCCATGCCGACGATCACAATCCGCAGTTGATAGATGCCCGGCAGCAGACCCGTGGCGCCAAAATTGCCCAACACGCCGTTGATGACAGGAGCATACGAGACCTCAGAGAAGGTCGTCCAGTCTGGGAACTGCGGACCTTGCAGCTCCATTTTGAAGTAGAGCGCTTGCCCGGGCGCCCAAGCGGCTGTGCCAGTCACGTAGACAGTGCCAGTGACGGTCTCGCCGTGCCTCGGCGCGCTGATGATCGCCGTCACGCCGCTGACGGCAGGCACGGCTGCCAGCAGCTGCTGATCGCAGACGAGGCGCGGCAGAATCGCGAGACCGCGCGCATAGGCATAGGTGCTGGCATAGACGTACTCGTCCTCAAACGGCGAGATGTCTATGAACAGGAACGGCTGCGCGCTCGGCGCTTGCCCGCGGGCTTCCTGCGGCACGAGGCAGTAGCGTGGCGGCGGCATCGGATCGCCGCGCGCGCTGCGCACATTCGCGACGTAAGCTGCCGCGAGGTTCGGATCGACAGGCTGCGCCCAAGCGCGCACCACGCCGCTTTCCACTCGCTCGATCAACGGCCCGTTGGCAGGCGGCGGCGTCGGCACAAAGCGTGGATCGTCAGACGGCGCGAGTTGTCCATCAGCGCCCGGCACCAGCGGCGGCGAGTCAAGCCGCCATTCCGCGCGTCCGCGCTGGCAATCTGTGGCAAGGTCGGTCACGCTGTTCAACGCACACAAACGCTCTTGGCGCAAGCCGGGCGGCGGCGTCAAGGCGTCTGAGCGCAGCGCGCCTCGCACCTTCAAGGATTCCATGATGCTCGGATCGGCGTAAATGCCTGTGATGATCTGATTCCAAATCGGCGCAGCGCCCGTTAGACCGGTCGTGTTGCGCATCGGCGTGTTATCGCTATTGCCAACCCAGACTGCCACGACAACATTCTTAGTGTAGCCGACCGTCCAATTATCGCGGAAGTTGTCGGTCGTGCCTGTTTTGACGGCGCT
This sequence comes from Chloroflexota bacterium, assembly GCA_017743585.1. GTDB lineage: Bacteria > Chloroflexota > Anaerolineae > Aggregatilineales > UBA2796 > CP2-2F. Next base: position 3,878 of record JAGHYP010000212.1, on the reverse strand, counting down.
TGGGATGCCATCTGTGCGCAGCGGCGAGTGCGCACCCATGGCGGCGGCGCGCGCGTTGTTATCAGCGAGGATATCGCTGATCACGAAGGCGATGCGCGGATCGAGGACGGGCTTAGCGCTTGCCGCGTTCAAGACGCTGCGAGCAGTGACCGCTGCGCGGGCGCGGCCTGCGCAGCCGCCTTCGTATTCATACACGATCTCATTCTCGCTATTCGTGATGCACAAAATAGACGTGACCGGCGTCAGTTTGCCGTCATTGGCGAAGACGGCGTAGGCGCGCGCCAGCTCTAGCGGCGTCACCTCGCCGCTGCCTAAGGTCAGCGAGAGACCGTAACGCGCAGGATCGGGCCCTAGGCTGCGGATGCCCAGGCGCGCCGAGAAGCTCAAAAGCGTCTCGACGCCGATCTGGCGCAAGGTCAGCACGGCGGGGATGTTGTAAGAGCTAGCGAGCGCCTCGCGCACGCGCACAGGACCGTGAAAAGTGCGGTCGTAATTCACAGGTGAATAGAGCGCGCCGCCCCGCACGCCAATGTGCGTCTCAACATCCCAAAGGACAGTGCCTGCTGAGAAGCCGCGCTCCATCGCCGCCGCGTAGGTGAGGGGCTTGATAGCGCTGCCCGGCTGGCGCGGCGCAATCGCCATGTTCACGCGCCCGTCAATCGAGTCATCGCGGTAGTCCACGCTGCCGACCATTGCCAAAATCTCGCCCGTAGCGGGCTTCAGGACGACCACGGCAGCGTTATTGGCGTTGTGCCGCACCTTGATCCGCGCGATCTGGTCGGCGGCAACGCGCTCCGCCAGCGCTTGCAAGCGCGGATCGAGCGTGGTGTAGATCGTCAAGCCGCCGAGGTTCAGGTAAGCCTCGGGCAGGTTGAGCGCGGGCAGCAAGCTGCGCACTTCCTGCTCGGCGAAGAGCGTGAAGTGCGGCGCGTTCAGGTAGATATTTGGATCGGCGAAGGCGAGCGGTTGCGCGGCGGCGGCGTCTGCTTCGGCGCGCGTGATCGCGCCCGTTTTGACCATCAAATCCAGCACGACGCGTTGTCGCGCCAAGACAGCGTCCAGCGCGCGCGAATCGAACGGATTCAGCACAGCTGGCGCCTGCGGCAAGCCTGCCAAGAGCGCCGCCTCAGCCAAGTTCAGCTCGGCGGCGCGCTTGCCGAAGTAGGTCTGCGCAGCGGCCTCGATGCCATAGGCGATGTTGCCGTAGTAGATCGTGTTGAGATACATCTCGAGGATTTCATCTTTGCTCTTGCGCTGCGTGAGCGCAATCGCCATGGCGATCTCTTCCAATTTGCGGCGCGCTGAGCGCTCAGCGCGGTATCGATAGTCAAAAGCGATGTTGCGCACTAATTGCTGCGTGATGGTGCTGCCGCCGCCGCTATCGCCGCCGCCGAAGTAGCTCAAGCCTGCGCGCAGAATGGCTGAGATATCCACCCCAATGTTATCGTAGAAGGAGGCGTCCTCTACGGCGATGGTCGCTTTGATCAGGTAGGGCGATATCTCGCTCAGCCGCACCTTTGTGCGCCGTCCCTCGCCGATCAGTTGATAGAGTTCGTTGCCATGGCGGTCGAGGATGCGCGCCGTCTGGAAGGCCTGCTCCTGCTTGGGCAGGGCGGCCTCTAGTTTGCTGACGACCTGCTCGCCGAAGTTGTTGAGGATCGCGCTGATGATGAGAACGCCGCCGCATAACGTCGAGACGATCAGCGAGCCGAGCAGCACAGCGCAGCCGAGCAGCCACAGCTGCCATGAACGGCGCTCAGGCGGCCGCTGGAGTATGTAAGGTCTCCGTGGCGGCGCGGCTTGATACGGCACGATTGGCACGTCATCGTAGCGCGAAGGCAGATTAGGTCGCATCTCGGCTCGCTTTCCTGCGGCGCTGAGCGGCAGCGCGATTGTAACGCATTTTGTCGCCCGCAGCGCAGAGGCACAGCATGTGTAGACCGAGCGCTGCGCGTCGCCAAAAACGACTTTCTGCGGTATTGTGGCAGCACGCGGACGCCTGAGAGCACCTTTGCTGAGAGATTTCGGGAGGTTGTGTGCCGTGATGGGGCACATGCGCATCCTTTCGGTGTGCGGCGCGCTGTTGATCGCCCTTAGCGCGCTGCTGCTGCATTTGCCGAACGCCCAGGCCTTGCAAGCGACAGCCACGCCGAGCAGCGGACGCACTCCGCTGCCGACCAACACGCCGCGTCCCAGCCGCACGCCGACCGCCACGCCGACGCCCGAGCCGCTCGTGGCGCGATTGTGCCTCGATTGCAGTCGCGTGCGCCTGCGCAGGACGCCCGGCACTGCCGGCGAGATTTTGACCGTCCTCGATCCAAGCGCGCAGCTGATTGTGATCGGGCGCACGGCTGATAACACATGGCTGCAGGTCTTGGTCGCGCCCGGCGTGACGCGCGGCTGGATCGCGGCGCTCTACGCGCGTTTGCCCGATCTGAGTCCGATCCCTGCGGCGCGTCTTGAGCAGCTGCCTGTGCAAGGAGTAGCCATTGAGGCGAGTCCGACGCCGACCACTGCTTTCACAGCGAGCATTCCGCCATGGCTGACAGGCATCAGCTCGCGCACGCGCGCCATCTACCTGCGCGGGCAGCAACTCGGCAATCGGCGCAACGTCTTCTCAAAAGTTGGCGATAGCATCACTGCCGCGCCGCAATTTTTGTATCCGATTGGATTCGGTCAATATGAGCTAGGCGCTTACGGAAACTTGGCGAACACGATCGCGTTCTTCTCGCAAGAGAACGCGCGCGCAGGCAACTCGTTCGCCAATCAGTCGCTGGCAGCTGCCCCCGGCTGGACAGCTGATAAGCTGCTGACGCCCGGCCTCGCCCATCCCGAGATTTGCGGCACGGATACGCCGCTCATCTGCGAGTACAAGCAGACTCGCCCTGCCATTGCGCTGATCATGATCGGCTCAAATGATAGCGGCAGCGGCTCCCCCGAAGTCTTCGCTGAGCAGCTGCGCCAGATCGTGGAAATCTCGCTGGAGAGGGGCGTGATCCCTGTCCTCAGCACCATTCCGCCTAAGAACTTCGACCAAAATCAGGAGCAGCGCGTGCAGACGTGGAACAGCGTGATCCGCGCCATTGCGGCGCAGTACGAAGTGCCGCTCTGGGATTACCACGCCAACCTGCTCGGTCTGCCCAACCGCGGCATCAGCAGCGACGGCTTACATCCGTCTGTGCCGCCTGATGGCGCGACGGCGCGCTTCACGCCTGAGAACCTGCAGTACGGATACACAGTGCGCAATCTGAACGCGCTGCAAGTGTTGGACGCCTTGCTGCGCACTGTGATGTACTGATGCACGAGACGTTCCCGACAGCGCGGCTGAAGGCGTATGCGCAGCAGCTCGGCTTTGCCGCGCTCGGCGTGACGCGCGCACTGCCCTCGCCGCGTCTGGACGCCTACCTGCGCTGGCTTGAGCTCGGCTACCACGGCACCATGGCGTACATGGCGCGCGAGGATCGCGTGGCGCGCCGCCGCGATTTGAACATCATCTTGCCGAACGTGCGCTCGCTGATCGTGGTCGCTGTGGCGTACCACACGCTGAGCGTGCCGCCGCACATCCTGAACGATCCGTCGCGCGGACGGATTGCAGCCTACGCTTGGGGGCAGGATTATCACGAGGTGATCGCGGCGCGTCTTGAGCAATTGGCGGCATGGCTGCGCGCTGAGGCAGGCGGATTGGCCTATCGTGTCTATGTGGATACGGGCGCGCTGCTAGAGCGCTCGCACGCTCAGCAGGCAGGACTCGGCTTCATTGGCAAGAATACGGTCTTGATCGATCCAAGGCGCGGCAGCTATCTCCTGCTTGGCGAGCTGCTGACCGATCTCGTCTTCGATGTCTACGATACGCCGCACCGCGAGACGATGTGCGGCAA
>JAGHYP010000211.1 GCA_017743585.1 Chloroflexota bacterium | reverse complement strand
CCTTCCACTTGCTCAGGCGGCGCCAAGCCATCTCGCGTGCCGTAGATCACGCTGACAGCTAGGTCTCTCCGCGCTGACATATCGATACCGCTTTCGGGATAGCCGGCGATGACCGCTAGACCTTGCACCTTGCCGACGTTCTGCGCAGCGTAGCGCGCGGCCATGGCGGCGCCCAAAGAATGCCCGCCGATTGCCCATGCGCGGATGTTGGGGTATTGCGCGATGACCGAGTCGGCAGCGTTGACGTTCAAGATGGCGAGGTTGAGCGGCATCGGCACGATCACGGCGAGGTAGCCTGCCTCAGCCAAAGCGCGCGCCGTCGGCGCGTATGCCTCAGCCGGCACGCGACCGCCGGGATAGTAGATGAAGCCTGCCTCTGGCACCTTGGCGCGCGGCATGAAGGTCAGGATGCCGTCGCGCGTCACTTGCACTTGCGCGTCCGATTCAAGCGCGGCGAGCGCCTCAGGCATCGGCGCCCCGCTCGGCGTCGCCGCCCAGAGGACGAACGCGCCTATCCCGATGAGAATAATCATCAGCAGGACTAGGCCGATTCGCTTGAGCATGTTGCACCTGAGGCAATCCTTGAGAGTTTCTCAGAGAGTTTCTCAGCAAAGATAGCGAAGTATGGTTCGCCCTGCCGATGAACTTCTCTTGGGAACGCTGCTGCCAGCGGGGCGCGGATTACTTCTTGGAAGTCTTCTTGGCGCTCTTCTTCGCGGGAGCTTTGCCCGTCACCTCGCTCTTGAGCGTCGCACCGGCGCTGAACTTGATACTCTTGCCCGCAGGAATTTGGATTTTCGCCCTAGTGCTTGGGTTGGTGCCTATGCGGGCTTTCTTCTCGCGCACCTCAAAAGTGCCAAAGCCCGTCAGCGTTACCTTCTCGCCATTCTTGAGGGTGGCAGTGATGATGTCCGTCAGGGCGCTCACCACCTCGCCGACCGCCTTCTGGCTGTGACCTGTCTTCTCGGCAATCGCTTTAACCAGTTCCGTCTTCTGCATTGGGGAAAACTCCTTCATTCGCTCTTAACAAAGGTTTCGCTTTATATCATGGGATACTTCGCGCGCTCTGTCAAGCGCCTGTGCAGAGAGCCAAGATTTTCGTGCATTTGCTAGGTTAGCGCCACGTATCAAGTGCGCTCTGAGGAGCCGACCATAACTTGCACGCAACCTGAAGTTTCGGGATTCGGCGCCGCCGGACGCGTCGCGCTCGGAAAGCAAAACGGCGCGGTTCAAAAAGACCGCGCCGCTCGCTTGAGTGGAGATGCCGGGCATTGCAGCCCGGGTCCGAAGAAGCTCTCCCGCATACCTCTACGAGCGTAGTCAGGCGATTTTCATCTCGCTGAGCCTGCCCTTCCTGACAAGGTCACTTGCTCAGCCAACCGAATGATCTTAAACGCCGCTTATCGGTATCACGGCGCAGCAGCTCAGCCTCGGTCACGCCCGCAGCTGCCCCGGCCGAGCTCAGAGCAGGCAGACGGCTGACCCGCAGGTCAGCACCCCTCGCTCAGGTTGCTTATGCAGCCATTGCGAGAGCAGGTGCAGTGCGCTTGTTCGCACTTACTGGTTTGCCCGTTTTGACGCGGACAGGCGCCTCGGCTCGCAGTATGCGCTCAACCTTCCCCGTCGAACCTAATTCATCCCCTTGTGCGCTCATAGTATAGCACACTTTCGCTTCTTGTAAAGTCCTTTTTTGCTTTTTGCTTTGCGCAGGCGCGCCCGCGTAGCCTGTGCGTAGGTTGCCTTGCGCGCCGCGCGGCGCTAGAATTGCGCGGCGGGTAAATTGCCTGCTGTGGAGATCAGCCGTGAGCCGCCGCGCCTTGTTTGGCTACCTGCTTCTCAACGTTTTCGTCACGTTTACAGTGATGGTGGGCGTCTTGCTGGTCAATAAGGCGCGCTTGAGCATCACGCCGACGCCCATTCGCAACTTGCTGCGTGTCATCATCACTGCTACGCCTGACCCAAACTACACGCCACCCGTTGTTTATGTGGTGGTGACCGCGACACCTGTCAGCGGCGTCGCTGTGCAGCCGACACCTGCTGAGGGCGCGCCGCGCTCGGCGCAGAGCGCGCCGACGCTCGACCCTGCGCTATTGCCCGCTGGACTGGAGACCGCAGTGAGCGCCCCAAGCACCTGCCCGACGTACACGCTCGTGGCGGGCGACACAGCGGGCGCTATCGCACAGCGCTACGGCGTGCCGCTGGTAGACCTGATGCGCGCTAACAATTTGCGCGAGGCAGACTTGACGCGCTTGCAGATTGGACAAGTCTTTGTGATCCCTATTGGCGGCTGCGGGCTAGCCGCTGCGACGCCAACAGCAGCTGCCACGCCTTCCGCGACGCCACTGCCGCCGCCAACTGCCACTGATATCCCGACGCTCGCCGCTGATCAGCTCAAGGTCGAGATCACACAGATCATCAGCCCAGGCGATATCACGCAGGAAGGCGTTGAGATTCGCAACATCAGCGGCGGCGTGATCCAGATCGGCGGCTGGAAGCTGACCGATGGCAAGGGCAACACTTACACCTTTCCTGAGTATCAGATGTTCGAGGGGCGGCGCGTAGTAGTCTACACGCGCAGCGGCGGCAACACGCCGTTGGCGCTCTTCTGGGGCTTGCCGAGCGCGATCTGGGGCGATCCGAAACAGGTGGCGGTCATTTTGGATGCCGAAGGCAAAGTGCAGGCGCGTTACAGTCGGCGATGAAGCGCGCCGTCGCTATTGAGCGTGCTGAGGATAGTTCTTACCATGAGCAGAAAACGCTATCTCCTTTCACTAGTGCTGATAATCGGCATCCTGTGCGCAATATGGAGCGCACCTGCGCAGGCGCAGGGCGGCGCGCTGAGCGATCTGCTGCGCCAAGCGCCCGATAACGATGCGGCGCGCAGGATCGTTTGGTTCAGCTCGCTCGGCGCTCTGAAGCGCGCCTTGAACATCCAAGTCAAAAGCCGCGAAGCGCTCGACCGCATGCCGATGATGCGACGCGCTACGTATCTCTCTGAAGTGGGACGTCTGGTCTACTTCTCGGAGCAGAGCGGCTTGGCGCGCGCGCCTGAGTGGCTGGCTACGTTCGGCATCAATAGCTTCGCTATCGAGCGCGAGCTGGTCGTCGGCGAAGCGCCCGATCAGGTGGCGATCCTCGAAGGCGCATTCGACGCCAACAGCATCGGCGGCGCGCTGCAGAGCCTAGGCTATCAGGCGCAGGCGATCAACGGCACCCCGATCTTCGCGCTTGGCGACGATAACCGCGCGCCCGCAGGCGCGGTCGGCAGCCTTGCCGCCGATAAGATGAATCGGATCGCGCTGCTGCCCAATCGCCTGATCGCAGCTGCTTCCACTGCCAGCTTGACAGCAGCGCTGGCGCCTGCGCCAAGCCTTGCTGATAACCCGATCTACGCAGCGCTCGCCAATGGATTGGAGATGCACAACACGCTGATCTGCGCCGTGCTGTTCGATGGCGCCTTCGCTGCTCGCAAATTGGTGGGCAACGCGCCGAGCGCTCCGAGCGGCTTGCCCGCCTACCAAGCGGGCGCCATCGGCTACTCGCGCAGTGGCAAAGCGCGCATACTGACCATCGCGCTCGCCTACGCCGATCCGGGCGCAGCTGAGCGAGCGGCCAAAGTCCTCATCGAGCGGCTGGGCAGTTACATCAGCCCTAATCAGCCTGAGCGCCCGCTGTTCGCGAATTGGGAGTTCAGCGTCGAAGTCGCTCAAGTGGGCGGCGTGACGCTGCTGAAGGCGAGCGCCAATATGCCCAAAGATAGCGACGTGGCATGGGTTGCTCTGGTGCAAGCGCGCGACCTTGGCTTTTTGCGTCCGCAGTGAGGAAGAGCGCATGTTAGAAGAGACGGTCAGCGGCTTTCTGCTCTTTTTGGCGAGCGCGCTGGGCGCGGCGCTCACGGCGCTCTGGGCCGGCATGGCGATCTGGACGTGGCGCGATATCCGAGCGCGCTCGCGCGACGGCTTAGCGCATGTGACGGCGACCGCGTTAGTGGCGCTTTTGAACGTGGTCGGCTTGCTGGTCTACCTGATGTTGCGTCCGCGCGAGACGCTCGCCGAAGCCTACGAGCGCTCATTGGAGGAAGAAGCGCTCTTGCAAGGCATTGAGGAGAAGCCGATGTGCCCCGGCTGCGGCAGACCGACTCAGGCGGCGTGGCAGGTCTGCCCGTATTGCCACACGCGCTTGCGCAAGCCGTGCCTCCAATGCCACCAGCTGCTGGAGCTCTCGTGGACGCTCTGCCCGTACTGCGCGACTGTGCAAGTGACGGATACAGCGCCGCGCGCGCGGCGACGGATGCCACAGCCTGCGCCGCTCGAGTACGTGGAAGGCGACGGCGAGATCAGATGAGCGCGCTAGATGCCCAGCGCGACGTATTTCACGTCCAAGTACTCGTCAATGCCCGTCGCGCCGCCTTCGCGCCCCAGCCCACTCTGTTTGATGCCGCCGAACGGCGCCTGGGCAGTGGACGGCAACGGATCGTTGACTCCGATGATGCCGTATTCCAAGCGCTCTGCCACGCGGAACACACGGCTGACGTTGCGCGTATAAAAGTAGGCTGCCAAGCCGTATTGTGTGTCGTTGGCGCGCTGAATCACCTCGTCTTCGCTCTCAAAAGCGATGAGCGGCGCAACCGGGCCGAAGGTCTCCTCGCGCGCCACCAGCATGTCGGTATGCGCGTCCGTGATCACGGTCGGCTGCCAGAACAAACTGCCCTCGGCGAGCGCGCCGCCGCCGACGCGCACCTGAGCGCCTTGCGCCAAAGCGTCTTGCACGTGCCGCTCCACTTTTTGGCGCGCCGCCTGATCGATCAACGGCCCGATCTGCACGTCAGGCGCTAAGCCATTGCCGACTCGCAGCCTGCAGACTGCCTCTATCAGCTGTTCAGCAAAAGCCTCGTAGATGCTGCGCTGCACAAAGATACGATTGGCGCACACGCAAGTCTGGCCGGCGTTGCGGAACTTCGAGATGACCGCGCCTTGCACGGCCGCCTGTAGATCGGCGTCTTCGAAGACGATGAACGGCGCGTTGCCGCCCAGCTCCAG
>JAGHYP010000210.1 GCA_017743585.1 Chloroflexota bacterium | reverse complement strand
CAGCCGGCAAGCACAGCCGTCCGTCGAGGACGATGAGCGGCTTCTCAGCCGTCAGGACGGCGCGCAGCCGATCGGCAGCCTGCTCGCGCCCTAGCGCGCCTGCTGGGTAGGTATTTATGCCATAAGCGCGCCCAAGCCGCGCCATCAGGTAGGCTGCGTCGTCTTCTACCACGTCTAGCCATAGCACGCCGCCGGGTTGCGCGCGGGTATAGGCGGTCGCCAGCAGGGCTGCCAGCGCCGTTTTGCCTAGGCCGTCAGCGCCGGTCAGCAGCGCGCAACCGCCTTGCTTCAAATGTGCATTGAGCGCTGCCAGCTCGCGGTTGCGCCCGATAATCTGGGCAGGTGCGCGGATCGGCAGCAGGCGCGCATCGCGAATCGGCTCGCAGTGAGGCGGGAAAGATTTTTCTTGCTCCAAGGCGCTCTTCCTCACGACATGCGAAGGGCAAACGGTCAAGCGGTGTCGGCACGGCAGTGCAGTATACGCCATTTGCGCAGGATGCGCCATAGGCTCGGCAATAGAAGATGTTGGCAATAGATGCTATTAGCGCTACACTCGGCGCTCAGCTTGGCAGCTCAAAAGAGAGGCTCCTGTGATCACCTTCCGCATGCGCGCTGCGCGTCAAGCTACGCTGCTCTTCCCCCTGATCGCTATCTTCGCGCTGTTCATACGCCTGTGGCACATTGAGCGCGAGAGCTTCTGGGCAGATGAGGGCTGGACAATGCTGCTCGCCAAAGGGCCGTCATTGGTGGACGTGGCGCGGACGATGGCTGAGGATCAGCACCCGCCGCTGTATTTCATGCTGATGCGCCTGTGGATGGACGCCTTCGGCGATAGCGTGTTCATGACGCGCTTGCTCTCAACTTTCTGGTCGCTGATCGGGATCGCGGCAGTCTATCGGCTGAGCGCAGATTGGTTCTCGCCGCTGGCAGGCTTGGTGGCGGCGCTGCTGCTCGCTCTGACCGATAATGAGATCATGTTGGCGCGCGAAGCGCGTCACTACACGCAGTTGGCGGCACTCGCCGCGCTCTCGGCGCTTTTCTACCTGCGTTATGTGCGCCGCGCGCACCCTGCCAGCGGCATCGCGTGGCTGCTGAGCTCGATTGCGCTGCTCTACACGCACTATCTGGGCGTTTTGCTGATCGCTGTGCAAGTCTTGCACGCATTCCTCGTCGTGCGTCCGCTGCGCCGCTTGTTGGATGTGAGCTTTCGCTTCGCTGCGCTTGGCATCGCCTTTTTGCCGCAGTTCGGCGTCTTTCTGATGCAGAGCAGCGTGCGTTACACGCGCCCGATCATCTTTCAATCCACTTTCCCCAACACGCCCGAGACGCTCACCATGGTGCGCACTGACCTGATCGGCACGCATTTCGGCCTGACGGGCGCTTTGGCGCTGCTCGGACTGTGCTACGTGAGCTATCGCTTTGGCAGGGCGCGCTGGCGCTGGCGCCCGCTGACGCCGACGCTCTTCCTGGCGCTCTGGGTCGTGTTGCCAATAGTGGTCATCATCGGGATAAACGAGCGCTTCCCGATCCTGACCACGCGCAACTTTCTGCTGGTGACGCCTGCGCTGGCTGTGCTGATCGGACACGGGCTGCTGAACCTTGACCGCACGGCGCAGCGCGTGGTGCTGGCCGTGCTGGTGTTCGTCAACCTGACCACGATTGACGCCTATCACATCAAGCCGCCGTGGCGCGAGGTGGCGCGCACTTGGCTGACCTACCGCGAGGCGGACGAGGCGCTGCTGATGGATATCTGGGTGGATGATTTCGCGCTACGCTATCACATCGGTCAGGCTTTGAAGGTTGCGCCCGAGACGCTGCCGCTGATCTCGCTGCCGGCATGGCGCGAGATGTATCGCGAGCATTTCTTCGCGCATGTGCAGGCTTACCTTGAGCCGCGCGACGCTTTCTGGCTGGTCTACTGGGGGAAAAATGAAGACGGCCTGCTGGATTTTCTGCTCCAGCGCGGCTTTGTGCGCACAGCCGAGCTGACCGCGCTGCATTATGACAACGTGATCTATCTATGGCGCTACGAGCGTCCGCCGCAAGGGCGCTTGGCGACCTTCGGCAACTTATTCGCGCTGGAGCGCGCGACGTTCACTCAGGAGAGCAATCACATGCGCGTCGCGCTGCTGTGGCGCGCCCTGGACACCCCTGCGCTGGATTACAGCGTCTCTGCTTTTCTGCTGAACAGCGCCGGGCAGCTTGTAGCGCAGCACGACGGCGCGCCGCTCGATGGCAAAGCGCCAACCTCAGCTTGGCGCGCAGGCGACCTCAAGTTTGATTCGCATCGCATCGCCTTGCCGCCCGGCCTGCCAAGCGGCGAGTACACGCTCGGCGTCAAAATCTATTGGTACGTCGATCCGACGCCGCTCCGCGCGAACGGCGCCGAGTACATCGCGCTCGGCACAGTCCGTTTGCCCTGAGATCAGCCTAAGCCGCGCATCTGCCTCCCGCCGAGCAGATGCCAGTGCAAGTGAAAGACCGACTGCCCGCCCTCTCGACCGATATTGGTGACAAGGCGATAGCCGCGCTCAGCAATCCCCAGCTCGCGCGCCAACCGCGCGGCGACCGCGATCAAGTGTCCGATCAGCGGCGCGTTCTCCGCAGTGACCTCGGCCGCGCTGACGATGTGCTGCCGCGGCACGATCAGCACATGCACAGGCGCAATCGGCGCGATATCCTTGAAAGCGACCGCATATTCATCTTGATAGAGCATGGTTGAAGGCGCTTCGCCGCGAATGATCTTGCAGAAGATGCAGTCAGCGTCCATCATCCCTCAAAACTAGGCTCTGATAGCCAACACGCGGAAGGCAGTCGGCGGCGTCTTGTGCGGCGCTAAGGCGTGGCGCGGCTTGGCGGGTTCGACTTGCACGTAAGGCGCCACCAGCGCATAGGTCTCCGCGCTGATGATCACCTCGCCGCTAGGCGCCAGCTCTTGCAAGTACTTGGCAACCTGGACGCTCTCGCCGATGGCAGTGAACCCTTTGCGGCGTGGGCTGCCCACGTTACCAAGCACTGCTAAGCCCGTGTGGACGCCAACGCCGTATTCAAGGCACTGGTCAAGCGGCAAAGTCTTGTGCAAGGCGCGGACGCCATCCAGCAGTTTGAGGGCAGCGCGCACAGCTTGCAGCGCGTGATTGTCCATTGGATTGAATTGCGTGTTGAACAAGCCGACCGCTGCATCGCCTATAAATTTGTCCACGATACCGCCGAACGCCTCGATGGCGCTGCTGCTGACCGCTAGGTATTGATTGATGACGAGCATCAGCGCCTCAGGCGGCAACTGTTCGCTGAAGGCTGTGAAGCCGCGCACATCGCAGAACAAAATGCTGATCTCGCGCTCGACGCCGCCGAGTTCCAGCGCGTCTATCGCCTGCAGGTTATCGGCGGTTGGCAGGTAGCGCCGCACTGCGCTGAGCGTCGCCTGTTGCTGCTTGAGCGTGGTCAGGTCTTCCAGCACAATGGCAACGCCTTGCGTGGTCTGCGCTTCATCGCGGAATGGGCTGAGCCGCAAATTCAGGTTGACCTGTCCGCGCCGCGCCAACACAGGCTCAACTTCAACTGTCCGTTGAATGTTGCGCGTGCGCACTTCTGCCACTAGCTGCTGAAAGCCTTCATAGAAGGTCGGCAGGATCGCCCAAAGCGACTTGCCTTGCGCATACTGCCTGTCAAGGTCGAGGATGCGCGCCGCCGCGTTATTGATCAGCATCACCACGTCATTTTGATCGGCAGCCATGACGCCGCTGGCGATCGAGTCAAAGACGTTGTCCATGAAGTCGCGGATGGCAGTCGCTTCGGCGAGCGCCGCGCGCACGCTCTCGAACAGACGCGCGTTCTCAATCGCGATCGCCGCTTGATTGGCGAAGGCCGAGACCAAACGCTGTTCCTGTTGCGTGAAAACAGCCTCGCAGGCGCGATTATCCACGTAAATAGCGCCGATGACGCGATCCTTCAACTTCAAAGGCACGCACAGCAGGCTGCGCAAGCGCAGATCGAAGACGCTCTCCGAGCTAGCAAAGCGCGGATCGTCTTGCGCGTTCGTGGTCAAGATAGGCTCGCCATTCTGAATGACTTGCTCCAGAACGGTGCGGCTGAAGCGCATCTCTTCCGCTTCAAGGTCGCTCTGCTCGATTTTGCGCGCCACGCCGATCACAAAGCGCTTGCTCTGCGCATCTTGCAGCATGATGAAGCCGCGCTCGGCGCCTGTCAGCGTCACAACTGTGTCAATTACATCATCTAGCACTTGATCAAGACTGAGCTTCGAGTTGATGATCTGCGCTGTGCGCGCCAGCTCGCGCAGCTGCTGTAACTCAACAGTGCTATCCACAGCGCGCTGCGAAAGAGCGAGCAGATCGTAGCTCAGGCGCTCAAGCGCTTGCAGCGGCGCCTCAGGCAGCTCGATCTGGCGCTGTGCCAGCAGCTCGCGCTGCGCGAAGAGCGCTTGAGTCAGTTCGTGCGTGAGCAGGTACAAGCGTTGCAAGCGCTGGCGCAAACTCTCGCGCGGTTGACCCTCAGGTGGCGCTGTCATCAGCTATCCTCACGGTAAAAGCGATAGACGTGCATCGGCTCGCGGCGGTTCTTGACGAAGATCTTCTCTGCGCTGCGCAGCGTGAGGCGCGGGATTTGCCTTAGGACGCTCGCGCAGGCTTGGTAGGTTGCCTCGCCGATCACGATCTCGCCGTCGCGCGCGTTTTCGAGCAGACGATGCGCGGCGTTGACTGAGTCGCCAACGGCAGTGAACTCGCGGCGCGTCTCGCTGCCCACATTGCCGAGCGTCGCGACGCCCGTGTTGATGCCGATGCGGAAGTAGCGCACGCCTGCAGGCTCGCCTGAATGCGCGTAGAGCGCGCAGAAGGCGTCTGCCCTCTCAAGCGCAGCCAACACGGCGCGCAAGGCGTGATCTTCGCTCGGATTCAGCTGTGTGTTGAACAAGCCGAGAATCTCGTTCGCGACGTACTTGTCAATAATCCCGTTCTGCTGAGTGATGGTGTCGGCGGCGATCGTCAAATAGCGATTCAGGTAAGCCATCAGCTCGCGCGGCGTCAGGCGCAGCGGATGCCGCTT
>JAGHYP010000209.1 GCA_017743585.1 Chloroflexota bacterium | reverse complement strand
CGTTCTCGCTGGTCAGCGGCGTGTTGTGATTTTCGATCACAATGTACGGATTGATGTCGGAGAGCTTGGCGGCAGCGCTTTCCAGCTTCGGCCTGCCGACGTCGCTTGTGTAGTGGATGACTTGGCGCTGTAGATTGGTCTCATCCACCACATCGTAGTCGACCAAGCCCAGACGGCCGACTCCCGCTGCCGCCAAGTAGAGCGCGAGCGGACTGCCCAAGCCGCCCGTGCCGATCAGCAACACGCTGGCGCGCTTGAGCTTGCGCTGCCCTTGAATGCCGACCTCTGGCATGATCAAGTGACGGCTGTAGCGGCGGATTTCATCGTGCGAGAGCGCGACGCTCTCGGGCGCGATCAGCTCAACGGCGCCGCCGGCGATGCTCGGAAGGATGCGCAGGCTGTCATTTGGCTCGAGCGGCGTCTCCAGCCCGTCGCGATAGCGAATGTCTTCCTCGCCGATGAAGATGTTCACGAAGCTGCGCAGCGTCTCGCCGTTGTATAGATGCTGGCGCAGCTCAGGATACTGAGCGATCAAGTCGGCGAGCGCCGCGCCAACCGTCTCGCCGCTCACGCTGACCTCAGCCTTGCCGTCTGTGTAGACGCGCAACGGCGTCGGAATTTTGATGGTAGGCATTCTCCTCACTCCTCTGCGCCTTTGGCAATCGGCGCGCCGATTAGATTTCCCCACTCCGTCCACGAGCCATCGTAGTTGCGGACGTTCGGATAGCCAAGCAGATACTTGAGCGCAAACCAAGTGTGCGATGAACGCTCGCCGATGCGACAGTAGACGACCACATCCTTATCAGGCGTCACGCCGAGCGATTCGTAGATGCGGCGTATCTCTTCAACTGGCTTGAACGTGCCGTCCTCGGCGACGAGGGTTGACCAAGGCACGTTCTTAGCGCCTGGGATATGCCCGCCGCGCTGCGCCGTCTCGGCCATGCCGGGCGGCGAGATGACTTCGCCTGTGAACTCAGCAGGCGAGCGCACGTCTACCATTGCAAAGCCCGCTTGCCGCAGGCGCGCGCGGATGTACTCCCGGTCGGCGCGGAGCGCCTCGTTCACTTCGCGTACCTTGTAGACCGTGCGCGGATAAGTCGGCACGACTCGCGTCAGCCGATAGCCTTCCATCAATATCTTTCTGCGTCCGCCGTCAATTAAGCGCACGTCAGGATGACCGTAGTACTTAAAGAGCCAAAAGGCGTATGCAGCGAACCAGTTGTTGTTATCGCCGTACAGGACGAGCGTCATCTCAGGCGTGATGCCCGCCTCGCTGAAGAGCGCTTCGAATTGATCCTTGCTCAGGATATCGCGCGTGACCTGATCCTGCAATTGCGTCTGCCAATTGAAGGCGATGGCGCCTTCGAGGTGGCCTAGCTCGTATTGCCTTGTGTCCACGTCCACCTCGATGAAGCGCTTATCGGCATCTTTGAGATGCTCGATTGCCCATTGCACGCTGACGAGAACGTCTGACATGCTTTTCAGCCTTCCTCAGTTCTGAGAATCCTCAAGAATATTGAGCGCAAGTTCCGTGAATGCTGATCGATCTTCCGCCAATTGCCAAGCGCGCAGCTCAGTCGCCTTTGCCGCTTGCACAGTGGCGATCAGGTAACGAAAGTTTGGCAAGGCGTGAGCGCGATCGTACTCCGATGGAATGGCGGGCGAGTCAGGGTGCGAATGATAGTAGCCCACAAGCATCAGACCGAGTGCGTCCGCCTCATCTTCAAGGCGCGCCCAATCCGCGGGCGTCATGGCATAACGGTGATGCCGCTCTTCTGGCGCGGCGACGTTTTCAACAGGACGGATGCGCACGATTTGCGCGCCCCCTGAGTGCGATAGCCTGCCGAGCAGGAAGCCGCCGCCTTCGTTCGGATAGGCGCGCTCGAGATGCTCGAAGATTTGAGCGACCAGTTCTCGTGTGAGCGTGATGGTCACGGCATATACCTCATGAGGATAGGAGGCAGCTGACCAGCCTGCGTTTTCGCTGCCATGCCTACTTGGCTGTGCCTCAACAATCGCGCTGAATCTAGCGCTTGTTGCCCGAGAAAACAAGCCTGCGCTGCGCCTGCCGATGCATCTATGCGTTGCTTATCGGCACAATCTAGCTTGGAGCCGCTTCATGTGGATATTCACTGCTCGCTAGAGAAGGCCGAGATTGACGGCGGCGCGGCGCATTGTCAGAGCGCACGACGGCAAAGTCTGAGTGGAAAGCGCCGCTGACAAAGGCAGCGCATTCTACGCGCGATCAATATCTGGCATCTGGCGATGAGGAGTCAGGCGAGGCTATTTCCGCATCAGCAGGCCGCGCGATTCTTGCGCGATTCTTGCGCAGGCTTGCTAAACTGCCCTAGGCTGACCAAATTCAGGATGAGGTATCTTCTATGACTGCACCGACAGCTCAGACTTACGAGTTCCGCGCTGAGATTCAGCAGCTGTTGCACATTTTGATCCACGCGCTGTACACAGATCGCGAGATTTTCCTGCGCGAGCTGATCTCAAATGCCGCTGACGCGCTCAATCGGCTGCGCTTTGAGCAGCTGACCAACGCTGAGATACTCGATCCTGAAGCTGAGCTTGCCATTCGGATTACGTTCGATCCTGAGGCGCGCAAGCTGGTCATCACTGACACTGGCATCGGCATGAATCGCGATGAGATCGTGGAGAACCTCGGCACGATCGCCCACAGCGGCGCTATGGCGTTCGTCAAAGCGATGCAAGAGCGCGGCGCGCAGCTCTCGACCGAGATCATCGGCCAGTTTGGCGTCGGCTTCTACTCAGTCTTCATGGTCGCCGAAAAAGTTGAGGTGCTCTCGCGCTCCTACCGCCCGAACGACCAAGCTGTGCTGTGGACAAGCAACGGCACCACTGAGTACACGGTCGCGCCCGCTGAGCGCGCCACACGCGGCACACAGATCACAATCTACGTCAAGGAAGATGCCGCCGACCTGCTGAACGAGCAGACCTTGAAGCGCATCATCACCACGCACTCGAACTATATCCCCTTCCCGATTTACCTCGGCGATAAGGTGGTCAATGCGCAGACGGCGCTGTGGCGGCGCAACCCGCGCGAGATAGAGGCGCGCGAATATCAAGAGTTCTTCAAGCAGCTCACCTTCGACGCCAACCCGCCGACGCTGACCATTCATCAGGTGGCGGATGCGCCTGTGCAGTTCTACGCCTTGTTGTTCGTGCCTGCCAAGCTAGATCGCGGCATTCTGGTCGGCGAGGGGCAAGGCAAGCTGCGCCTATATGCGCGCAAAGTGCTGATCCAAGACCACGCCAAAGAGCTATTGCCCGAATGGATGCGCTTCGTAGAAGGCGTGGTCGACTCCGAGGATTTGCCGCTCAACGTCTCGCGCGAGGCTGTGCAATCCAACCGCCTGATGCAACGCCTGAAGCAGACCATCACCAGCCGCGTGCTGAGCGAGCTTGAATCGCTCGCTGAGAAGTCGCCTGAGCGCTATTTGAGCTTCTGGCGAGAGTTTGGACGCCTGATCAAGGAAGGCGTGATCACCGATGTAGCCAATCGCGAGCGTCTGCTGCCGCTGCTGCGCTTCCGCACCTTGCATCATCCTGATCAGCTGATCAGCCTGCGCCAGTACGTCTCAGAGATGGTCGCCAATCAAGAGCACATCTACTATTTGTTCGGCGACGATCCGCAATCCATCTTGCGCAGCCCGCATTTGGACGTCTTCCGTGCGCGCAAAGTGGACGTGCTGCTGCTGACCGATACGATAGATAGCTTCCTTGTGAACGCGATCGGCATCTTCGAGGGGAAGAAGCTGCACAACGGCGCGGACGCCGATCTGAAGCTGCCCGCTGGCGCTGAGGACGAGACGCAGCTCGGCGAAGCGCTGCCCCCTGAGGTTCAAGAGACGCTGGTGGCGCGTTTCAAGCGCGTGCTTGGCGAGCGCGTGCAAGATGTGCGCACAACCGACCTGCTGCGCGAGAACGCCGTGCGCTTGGTCGCGCCCGATCAGGGCTTCGGCGCGGATATGGAGCGCGTCTACCGCTTGCTGGATAAAGATTTCAAGCTGCCGACGCGCATTCTGGAGATCAATCCGCGGCATCCGCTCATCCGCAACCTGAGCGCGATGCCTGATGAGCCGCTAGCGGAGCAAGTGATCGAGCAGCTCTTCGAGGGCGCGTTGCTGGTGGAAGGCATTCATCCGCGTCCGGCGGACATGGTGCCCCGCTTGCTCTCGATCATGGAAGCGGCGACGCGCCGTAGCATCGCTGCAGAGTAGCCTTGAGCTTGATATCCATTGCATCTTTCCTAGCGTTTGCCGCGCCGCACGCGCTATACTCTCGGTCACTGCATCAATGCGGGAGGTGTGGCTTATGAAGAGCGATCCAGCCTTTTGGGCGGAGCAATCGGTCATTGTGACGGGCGGCGCGGGCTTTCTGGGCAGGCACGTGGTGAGCGCGCTACACGCGCGCGGCGCGAAGCGCGTTTTCGTTGTCCGTCGCGCCGAGTACGACCTGCGCTGCGAAGAGGACGTGCGGCGCTTGTATCGGGACGTGCCGGCGACAATGGTCATTCACTTGGCGGCGTCAGTGGGCGGCATTGGCGCGAATCTCAAGCATCCGGGCAGCTTTTTCTACGATAGTCTAATGATGGGCGCTTTGATGCTGGAATACGCGCGGCGCGCCAATGTGCCTAAGTTTGTCGGCATCGGCACAATTTGCGCCTATCCGAAGTACACGCCCGTCCCATTCCGCGAAGACGATCTATGGAACGGCTACCCTGAAGAGACCAATGCGCCGTATGGCTTGGCGAAGAAGATGCTCCTAGTGCAGGGGCAGGCGTATCGCCAAGAATATGGCTACAACAGCATTCACCTGATGCCGACTAATCTCTACGGACCGGGGGATAACTTCGACCCTGAGACATCGCACGTGATTCCGGCGCTCATTCGGAAATGCGTGGCTGCCAAACAGAATGGCGACCCGTATGTCGAGATTTGGGGCGATGGCACGCCGACGCGCGAGTTTCTGTACGTGAAAGATGCCGCTGAGGGCATTCTGCTGGCAGCAGAGCATTACAACAGCGCCGAGCCGGTCAACTTGGGC
>JAGHYP010000208.1 GCA_017743585.1 Chloroflexota bacterium | reverse complement strand
GGTAAGCGTCCTGATCGATTTGCCCATCATCTGTGATCGGAATCGGCACGATCTGCGCGCCAGTGCGCTCTGCCACCAGCTGCCAAGGCACGATGTTGGCGTGGTGCTCCATCTCGCTGATCAAAATCTGATCGCCCGGGCGCAGATTCGCCAGCCCCCAAGCGTGCGCCACAAGGTTGATCGCCTCGGTCGCGTTGCGCGTGAAGATGATCTCGCGGCTGCTGGCAGCGCCCAAAAAGTCGCGGACGGCGTCGCGCGCCGCTTCATAGGCGGCAGTTGCCTTCTCGCTAAAGGTATGCACGCCGCGATGCACGTTGGCGTTCATCTGGGTGTAGAATTCTTCAACAGCGCGCAGCACAGCCAAAGGCTTCTGCGTCGTCGCCGCGTTATCGAGGTAGACGAGCGGCACATTCGGGCGCACCATCCGAGCGAGAATCGGAAAATCAGCGCGGTAGATTGCCATCTGGCGCGCTGTTTGCTCAAAAGTCAAGTGAGGCATATGCTGCTGCCTTCGGAAATTCCAAGTTATAGAGTTTCTCCGCTCAATTTTACCAAAATGATCAGAAAAATGCATGCGGAGCGCGTTTTGTAGGGCGCGGTCTTCGATCAGGATCGCACGGGAATGTGCGCAGTCAGTTTGGCGTCGGCGTGACGCGCGGCGTGATGATTGGCGGCGCCGCGCGATACTCAGCCACTGAGACGTAACCGAGCCAACCGCTCAGCTGAGCTGTTTCCAGCAGCTTGTCGAATTCAGCTGGGTTCAGGTATAGCACGATCACCACTGGATCGGTCGCGTCGAGCGTGCTTTGCGCGTTGCCCGGCACGACCCACAGCACGTTGCCTTGCTTGGGATAGATCAGCCCGAGCGCCGTCTCGGTCTCAGAGTAATCTTGCGGCAAGACCGAGACATAAGGTGGCTCGCCGTATTTGGCGATCACGTCGCCGACCGTCATGACGGGCGCCACGCGGATGAGCAAGGCGTCCACAATGCCCGTTTGTGGATTGGCGGTCATCTGGCAGCATTGCTCGCCGTTCGCAGCGTTCCAAGCGGCTTGCGGCGGATTATCTTGGCTTTGCACGTCTCTGAAGAGCGCGTTGTGGCGTATCAGCGTGAGCGCATCGGCAAAAGTCGTCTTGCCGACAGTGATATTTTGGAAACAAGGTGCGCTGCACGGGTCGCCCGTGATCAGGCTGGTGTCGTTCAAGTAGCGATCCGAGACCAGTGGCGGCGGCGATCCACAGCCCGCGAGCAGCAGTCCGATGCAAACTAGGATGGCGGGCGAGAATAATCGTCTCATGAGCTTTCAGTATTCTGTGCGCTTCTCGGTCAATATCTCTCAAGCATAGCAAAGGCGCGCGCAAAATGCAGCGGATCGCCGATCAGCGCCGCGAGCCGCGCTCTTCAAGGGCGGAGACCAACGCGCGGAAGTGCTCGCCGCGCTCTTCGAAGTCCTGATAGGCATCGTAGCTGGCGCAGCCGGGGCTGAGCAGGACGACGTCTCCGCTGCGCGCGATCTCCGCTGCGTGTTTGACGGCGATATCCAACGTCGCGTAGTACTCGACAGCATCTATGTAGCTGCGCGGCCTGATCAGGCGCCGCGTCATCTCGGCGATCTGCTCCCCGAATTCGCCGAAGGTGATCAGGTGCTTCACGCGATCAACAACAAGCGTCAGCAGTCGATCCCAAGGCAATTTCTTGTCACGCCCGCCTGCCAGCAGGATGATAGGCTCGTTGAAGCTGCAAATGGCGGCGATGACGCGATCGGGCGACGTGGCGATGCTATCGTTGACGTAGGTCACGCCACCGACCACGCGCACCACCTCAAGGCGATGCGGCACGCCTTTGAAGGCCCTGATCGCTTCGCGCATCGCCTCGACGGGAACGCCCGCTGCACCCGCCGCGGCGCAGGCTGCCAGCACGTTCTGCAGGTTATGCTTGCCGCGCAACTTGATATCCTCACAGCTGCAAACGATTTTGGCGCCGCCGTCCGGCGCGCTGACGCCCGTCACCATCAGGCGGCTGCCTGCCAAGAACGCGCCGTCGCTGACCATATCCTGTGTGCTGAAGAACGCTTTGCGGCTGATGGCGCGCCGCGAAAGGCTGAAGCTGCCTGCATCGTCCAAATTGAAGATGGCGATATCGTCCGGCTGCTGGTGCAGAAAAATCTGCGCCTTTGCCTCAAGATAATTCTCCATTGTGCCGTGCCGATCGAGGTGATTGGGCGTCACATTGGTGATAACGGCGATGTGCGGACTGCGCGTCATCAGCTCCAGCTGGAAGCTGGAGAGCTCCATCACCACTTTGTGTTCAGGGCGCACCTGATCCAGCTTGTCCAGCAGCACGTCGCCGATGTTGCCGCCTACAAAGGTTGTCAGCTGCGCCGCTTTGCACATCTCGCCAATCAGCGTCGTTGTGGTGGTTTTGCCGGCGCTGCCTGTCACCCCGATGATCGGCGCGGGGCAGCGCTCGAGGAAGAGCTGCGCGTCGTTGCTGAGCGGAATGCCGCGCCGTCGCGCCTCAACGCAGATCGGCTGCCTCGGGTCGACGCCGCCGCTCAGGAACAACACATCCGCCTCATCCAACAGACTGAGCGGGTGGCCGCTTAGCGCGTATGAAATCGGCGCGTTAACAAAATCTAGGATCGCCTCTGCCAGATCGCCAAAGTTGCGCTTATCCGAGACGATCACGCGCGCGCCGACGGTCGGCAACCAGCGCGCTAACGCCTGACCCTGCCGCGCAAAGCCGAGAATCACGGCAGTTTTCCCGAAGAGAGGATCGCTCACGTCAGGTGTGGTCATCTTGGCAGCTCTTTCTGGATTTCATACGCACACTTGCGCGCAATTGTACAATAAGCGCCGCCTTCTGCACAAGATGCAGGCGTGCGCTCATCGGTTGAGCCTGACTTTTGGCGGCGCGAGCTGCGTTTGACAACGATCCACGACCTACCTATAACCTCAATCCAGCGGCCGCGCCTATTGTAAGAAAGCATACAGCTCTACATGCAGTATAAATAAAGCTTCGAACGGAAATGATGCAAAGCGACAGCCCGCTCCCCGAAATACAGCGCGCAGCCTGCCGCCACCTGATGAGAGCTACTGGGCCGCCTTGCTGCAGGAAGAAGAGCGTTTTCCTAGCTCTGCGGCGCGCCGCAGTGAGCTGGCGCTGCGCGTTGGGCAGACGCTGCGCCTGCGCGTGATTGAGCTCGACTACGAGCAGAATCGCCTGATCTTGAGCGAGCGCGCTGCACAAGCCCAAGCGGGCGCGCGCCAACATTTTAAGCACGCTGCGCAGCGGCGATATCTGTGAGGGGCAAGTGACCAATCTGTGCGACTTCGGCGCATTTGTGGATTTGGGCGGCGTAGAGGGCTTGATCCACATCAGCGAGCTGAGCTGGGGCAGAGTCGAGCATCCGCGCGACGTCCTGAGGCGCGGCGAAAGAGTCAAGGTGTACGTAATCGATGTGCAGCCCGAGCAAGGGCGCATAGCCCTCAGCCTGAAGCGCTTGCAACCTGACCCATGGGCAACTATGGCACAGCGCTACCGCGTCAGGCAAATCGTCGAAGGCGTTATCACCAACGTGGTGGACTTTGGCGCGTTCGCGCGCGTTGAAGAAGGCTTGGAAGGCTTGATTCATATCTCGGAGCTGGCAGAGGGCAACTTTTTGCATCCGCGCAACGTGGTGCGCGAGGGCGAGCGCGTGCGCGTGCTGAGCGTTGACGGCAGCTCACGCAGGCTTAGCTTGAGCTTACGCCGTCTGGAAGGCGATCTGAGCAAGCGACTTGGGCAGCAGTCGCGTAGCGAGCGCACGCTTGAACACTAGCCGTGCACTCGCGCTGATCAGATCAGGAAATGCGCGCGACATTCATCCTCGAAGTGGACCTAGTGAGACTCGAACTCACGACCTCTTCAATGCCATTGAAGCGCTCTCCCAGCTGAGCTATAGGCCCACGCTGTGTAGAATTGTAGCAAGCGCGCCATAAGCGGTCAAGAGGTAGTTTTAGCCAGGCTCAGCTATGGCGATTGTGTCGAATTCCGCGCTGCGCAAGGTGGCGGCGCGGACGTAACGAGAGCTACCTTGCAGTGTTATGAGACTTGACTTGCCTGAATATCCGAAGGTTTTGGAGAGAAACAGGCATGGACATTGCGCAAGGACTCCCGAACGCACTGCTGGCCGCCTTGATCGGCTACGCGCTGGGCAGTTTCCCTTCTGCTTACATGATCGGCAAGCTGAACGGCATTGATATCTTCAAGGTTGGCAGCGGCAACATGGGCGCTACCAATGTGCTGCGCACGCTTGGCTTCAAGTGGGCAGCGATAGTCCTGCTGATAGACGTTCTGAAAGGCGTTTTGGCAGTTTTGGCGGCGCGCAGCTTGCTAGCGGGCGATGTGACGCTCAACAGCATCTCGGCGGGCATCGCGGCAGTGGTCGGACACAGTTGGTCGTTGCCTGTGCGTTTGATCACGGGCAAATTGCGCGGCGGCAAGGGCGCAGCGACCGCAGGCGGCACTTGGCTGGTCATCTTCTTCCCATGGGCGCACTTGATTCTCGTGCCGTTGAGCGTGATGTTCGCTGTCGTCATTGCGACTCGCTACGTCTCGCTCGCCGTCTTGGCAACCGCCACCACAGGCTTGTTGGTCGTGATAGATTTGGTGGCGCAGAACAGCACAAATGCCTCGCCGCTGTATTTCATCTATGCCTTCGTCGTCGTCGCCCTGATCTACTATCGCCATCGCGAGAACATTCAGCGCTTGCGCGAAGGGCGCGAGCGACGCATAGGTGATCCTGCGTGAGATGGCTGCAGGCGCTCAGCGCCCTGCTCGTCTTGAGCGGCTGCACAGGCATCCCCGCCACGCCGACCCCAGCGCGCATCATCTTGCCCGCGCGCACAGTCACCCTGCCGACGCTACCGCCGACTTGGACGCCCGCCCCAACGCGCACAGCGCCGCCGACTTTCACGGCCTTGCCTACGCTGACGAGGCGCCCTACGCTGAGCGCTGAGGCGCAATGCAGAGTCTTCCAGCTGGTGAGCGCGCCGCCTGAAGGCAGTGCGCTCGGCTATGCTGATGAGGCGCGCTTCGCTTGGCGCAACGTGCCGCGTCGCGGCGC
>JAGHYP010000207.1 GCA_017743585.1 Chloroflexota bacterium | reverse complement strand
GCCCACGTCCGCTTGGATGAGCAAGGTCTCGATCTCTTCCCACGTCTCCTCGGTCACTTGCGTCACGCCGAGCGCCTGCTTGATGCGTCCGAAGAACGAGACGCGCGTCTTGCTCAAGCCTTTCCGATATTCCGACATGCTGTTATTCCGACATGCTGTAGCCCTTCAGCGCTGCTGAAATACCTTGATCGGCTGCCACGAGCCACTGCGGCAAGCGGCAATGGCGAGAAATTCGCCGGTATCAGCGTAGAGCCGCGCTAGTGTGCCGTCTTCAGGCGCTTGGGCGGCGGGCACGCTGCGACCGTGCCGAACGAGCGCTGTTTGCGCGGCATCCAATTGCACTTCGCGCAGATGCGACAGCGCAGCGCGCTCATCCTGCAGGTAGCGCAACCAAGTGCCATCGTCAAACGCTGCTCGCAATGTGTCCCAGGCCACAGGCTGATCGAAACTGCCGCTGGCGAGCCTGCGCAAGCCCGCCAAGAAGCCGCCTACGCCAAGCGCCGCGCCTAGATCGCGCGCAAGGCTGCGCACATACGTGCCGTGCGAGCATTCAATTGCGATCTCAGCGTATGGCGCCTCGTAGCGCAGCAGGCGAGTTTGCAACCGAACACGACGCAGCGACCGCTCGACTGCCTCGCCGCGTCGCGCCAGATCGTACAACTTTTTGCCGCCTCGCTTGATGGCGCTATACATCGGCGGAATCTGCTCGATCTCGCCGTTGAAGCGCGCCAAAGCAGCCGCTACATCCGACTCGCTCAAATGCCCGATTGGTCGCTCGTCGCGCAGCTGACCTTCCGCGTCATCGGTCTCTGTGGTGGCGCCGAGCCGCACTCGCGCCAGATAGCGCTTGTCGGTCGCCATGACGTACTCGCTCAAGCGCGTCGCCGCGCCGAAGCACAAGACCAACACGCCTGTGGCGAGCGGATCAAGCGTCCCGCAATGCCCGACGCGCTGAATGCGCGTCGCGCGGCGAGCGGCTGCCACCACATCGTGGCTGGTCATGCCTTGCGGCTTATCCACGGGCAGAAAGCCGAATACTTCAGGCAAAGGTCGGCGTCCCTTGTCGCGCCGCTGCCTTGAGCGCGGCGATCACTTCCGCTTCGACGCTATCGGGCGTGCCTTGCAGCGTAGCGCCTGCAGCGAGCTTGTGCCCGCCGCCGCCGAAGCGCTGCGCCACGCTCGCCACGTCAAAGCCCGGCACAGCGCGCAAGCTGAGCTCAGTTGTGCCGTCCGCTTGCTCGCGGAAAATGGCGGCGATATGCGCGTCTTCCGCCTGCAAAAGCAGCCCGACCAAGTCGCCGTCGCCGCGCTCAGGCGCGTTAGCGGCTTGCCGCGCCGCAAGCGTGATCTTCACCCAGACCACGCCGTCTTCTAGCTTCACAGTCGGCATCACCTGCGACCACAAGCGCAGGATGCCCGTCTCGATTGTGCTGAGCGTCTTCTGCACGATGTAATTCAGGTTGGCGCCGGCGTCCACAAGGCGCTGTGCCTTGCCAAGCGTATCTGTCTTGACGCTATCCGTGCGGAAGCACAGCGTATCCGTGACGAGGCCGCACAGCAGGCATTGCGCCGTCTCAGGCGTGAGCGCTATGCCCAAGTGATCGAGCCACGCAAGCACGCCTTCAGTCGTGCTGACCCAAGTCTCGTCCACCAGATTCGCTGTGCCGAAGAGCGTGTTGGTGCGATGATGGTCAATGTTGATGATCGGCACGTTCAGCGCCTTGAGAGGCGCTAGCAACTTGCCCGCTCGCCGCTCATCGCTGCAATCGAGGATGATCGCTAAGTCGCCGCGCACGCCGTCAAGATCGGCGCGCACGCGCTCAGCGCCGGGCAGAAAGCGGAAGCGGTCGCTCATGCCGCCTTCAACGGCAAGGATGGGCGTTTTGCCCGCAGCCAGCAGCGCGTTGCCTAGACCGAGCAGCGCGCCGAAAGCGTCGCCATCCGGCTGCACGTGCGTGACCAAGATCGGCTGTTGCGCGGCGTTGAGTAAAGCGTTGGCGAGTTCCCAATCGAAGTGCATTCAGTCTTCATCCTTCTTCGGCTCGGCAGGCGGGATGTTGAGGCTATCCAGCATGGCTTCGATGCGCGCTGCGCGGCTGAGCGTCTCATCCCAGTAGAAGCGCAGCTCGGGGGCACGGCGCAGACGGATACGGCTCGCCAGCTCGCGGCGCAGGAAGCCGCGCGCGCGGCGCAAGCCTGCCATGACTTCCTCAGCGCGCGCTTCCTCGCCCAGCGCGTTCACGTAAACGTTCGCATGTTCAAGCTCGCGATCCAGCACGACCTCTGTGACCGTCACACCTCGCAGGGCAGGGTCGCTCACTTCGGAGCGCAGCAGCCCGCTCAGAAGCTCGCGAATCCGATCCGCCATGCGCTCTTGTTTGAGAGTCATCTCACACTGCTCCGTTCTGAAATCAACTGACGCGCTCGCGCACGACGAATTCTAGCAAGTCGCCCACTTCGAAGCCTTCGTAGTTCTCCAAGCCGATGCCGCACTCTAAACCTGCGCGCACCTCGCGCACATCTTCCGTCTCGCGCTTGAGCGAGATGACCCCAATGCCCTCAGCGACGATCTCACGCCCGCGCCGCACGCGCACTTTAGCGTTGCGCCGAATCTCGCCTTCGCGCACCGCGCAGCCTGCGATCTTGCCCTGCTTCGGCACCTTGAAGATCTTGCGCACTTCCGCCACGCCGATCACGCGATCCTGATAGACAGGCTCCAGCATCCCCTTGAGCGCCTTCTCAACATCTTCGACGAGCGTGTAGATGACGTCGTAAACGCGAATCTCGACGGCGTTTGACTCGGCGAGCTTGCGCGCAGCTGTATCCACGCTCACATTGAAGCCGATCACGATCGCGCCAGTTGAAGTGGCGAGATTGATATCGTTCTCAGTGATGTTGCCGATCTCCGCATGGAGAATTTTCAAGCTGAGATCAGTCGTGCTGAGCGCGTTCAGCTCGTTGACAATCGGCTCAAGCGAGCCTTGCGCATCCACCTTGAGGATGATCAGCAGCTCTTTGGTCTCGCCGGCTTGGAAGCGCTTGAAAATATCCTCAAGCGAAGCAGCAGGGCGCGCTGTCTGTGTGGCAGCTCGCGCAGCTGCCTGTTTGCGCTCTTCCACCAGCGCACGTGCCTCGCGCTCGTTGCGGAACGTGACGAACAAATCGCCGACGTGCGGCTGCTCAGCGAAGCCCATGACCTGCACAGGCGTAGAAGGCGGCGCCTCGCGCACGTTCTTGCCGTTCTCATCGAACATAGCGCGAATCTTGCCGTAGGCGGCGCCCGCCACCACAATATCGCCGACGCGCAACGTGCCGTTCTGCACCAAGAGCGTGGCGATCACGCCGCGCGTCTTATCCAAACGTGCTTCGATAACCGTGCCAGCTGTCTTGCCTTTTGGATTGGCGTGGATCGGATGACTTTCCGCTGTGAGCAAGATCGCCTCCAGCAGGTCTTCGATGCCGATCTTATCGCGCGCCGAGACAGGGATGAACATGGTATTGCCGCCCCATTCGTCAGGCACGATGCCCAACTCTGCTAGCTCTTGCTTGACGCGCTCGGGGTTGGCATTGCGCTTATCAATCTTGTTGATGGCGACTACGAGCGGGATACGCGCCGCGCGAGCGTGCGCAATCGCTTCCTTAGTGGTCGGCATCACCCCGTCATCAGCGGCGACGACCAACACGGCGATATCAGCGCCTTGTGCGCCGCGCGCGCGCATCGCCGTGAAGGCGGCGTGCCCAGGCGTATCCAAGAAGGTGATCTTCCGTCCATTATGCGTGACTTGATACGCGCCGATGTGCTGCGTGATGCCGCCGGCCTCGCCTTCAGCGACGTTCGCGTGCCGAATGGCGTCCAGCAGCGTAGTCTTGCCGTGATCGACGTGTCCAAGAATGGTCACCACAGGCGGGCGCGGCACAAGCGACTTCGGGTCTTCTTCGGCGTAAATGCGCCGCCAAGGTGGCAGATCGTCCGGGCTGACAGTCTCCGGCTCGGGCGGCGCGATCGGGCGCACTTCGAAGCCCATGTCTTCGGCGATCAGCGCCGCTGTCTCAAAATCAAGCTGCTGGTTGATAGTCGCCATGATGCCGCTGCTGATCAGCTGCTTCATGACGTCAATCGGGCTGACGCCCAACAACGAGGCTAGTTCACGAACAGTGATAAAATCAGGAATTTCGATCAGTTGGCGTTCTTTAGCCATATAACATTCCTCCCGCTGCCGCGCTGATCGGCGGCCAGCTCAGACTCATTCTCATGAAAAGCGTGTAGCGCAGCCTAGCAGCGGGAAGGACGGCTCACATAACGCCTCTCGCAGTGCTAAGCTGAGTACACGCACAACTCGGCAAGTGGCTCAACCGTGAATTACCGTGCCGAACAATCCGCTGCGCGCAGCTGTAAGCCACCATATGCCTAGCTTGCTCCATCCTTGTGCAGAACGAACTGCAGCGCCGCCGCCTGTAGACGCGCACGATCCTCAGCAGTGAGCGTTGTGCGCAGCGCCTTCGCCAGCGCCTCGCCGCTGATAGCGCGCTGCCAGCACTCAGCGCGGTGGCACAAGTAAGCGCCGCGTCCATTGCGCTTGCCGCTCGGATCGACCTGCACGCCTTGATCGAGCGTGCGCACAAGGCGGATCAGGCTGCGCTTGGCCGTCTTCTGGCAGCAGATGACGCACGTGCGCTCAGGGACGTGCTTGCGCGGCTTGGCTGGCGCTGATTGGCTCATAGCTCATCCTCGTAATAGTAATCTTCCCAATCGCGGTTGCTGCGCCGCTTGTGCTTGCGCAGGCGGATGGTTTCGCCGCGCTCTTCATCGTAGATCAGCTCGTGGGCGGCAGATGGTTTCTGTTTGCCCTTGCCGCCACGCTGCTTGCGGCGCGGCTCATCCTTGGGAGCGGGCGGCGGCTCTGAGATCAGCGCAGGACGCTGCAGTTTGGCGGGCGGCGCAGGCGCAGGACGCGGCGCGCTCGGCACTTCCACATCCACAAAGGCGGGCGGCGCCTCTTCGTCGGTCAGCTCGGCGCTGGGCGTAGGCGGCGCGCTCTGCTCTGGCGCAGGCGCAGGCAGCTCGGCGGGTTGCGGCTGCTGGAAATGGCTAGAGTTAAGGATGGCGCCGCTGTGGCGCTGAGCG
>JAGHYP010000206.1 GCA_017743585.1 Chloroflexota bacterium | reverse complement strand
TCACTTGCTGGATCAGCTGGCGAGTCGCCAAGAAAATTGTGAGTCCATCGCCGCTCCAGCCGAGCTGATGGGCAGGCGGCGCGCCGCTGAGCGCTTGCGCCATGCCGCTGATCAGATCGATCACCACCACTTCCCTGCCCATGCGGAAATCTAGGCTCTGGCGCAGCGCGATGGCGGTCGTGCCGCTGGGCGAGATTTTCACGCGAGAGACGTTCGGCAGATACCACAGCCGAGCGCCGCTCGGCGCGCTCAGCGCCAGACCTATTCCATCGCAGCGCGTGGAGTGCAGGATGCCTGCTGCAGTCCACTTGAAGACGAGCGGATTGCCTCCGAAGCCTGCCTCGCGGTAATAATTGACTTGTGAGGGGCCGAAGCCGCCGCCGCTGCAACCTGTGCTGAACTGAAATTGCCCGACCCGACCAATCACGCCGCCCGTGGCAGCCGCTGCCATGACTGTGTGAATTAACTCGCCCGGCTCAGCGCTTGGCACGCCTTGCGTCACATAAGCGATCTGCGAGCCATCAACCGACCAGGCAGGCGGGAATTCTATTGCGAGGCCGCTGGCGATCGGCACAGGCTGCCCGCCGCTGGCGACCACGAACAGGGTCTGCGAATTTTGCTCGACGAAGGCAAGGCGGCTGCCATCGGGCGACCAGCGCAGGTGCGTGTAATACTTTTGCGCGCGCGCGTAGCCGCCATCGCCTACGAAGCCTTGCGCATCGCCTGTCAGCGGCACGTAGCCTTGCGCGCTGCCCAAGCTGGTCACGTACACATTGCCATCGCGTCCAACGAACGCCATGATCGGCGCCGAGAAAGTCACGGGCGACGAGACGACGCCAATCGGCGCCGGAATCGGCAGGCTCGCGCCTGAGGCAGGCGGCGGCGCTACGGCAGTCGGCGGCACATCGGCGCCTACGCCAACGCCTGTGCAGAAGAAGACCAGCGTGCCGTCGTTTGAGACGCGGTACTCATAACTGCCAAAGCCGCTCACGGTCACGCGCACGACCCAAGCGCGCGTCTGGCCGGGCGCGTTGCGCTGACCGTTCGGGCAGCCCAGATTATCGTCGCGCACCACGATTTGCTCATATGTCCAAACGCCGTCAAAGCGCAACCGCGAGACCGTGCGTCCGATGCGCGCGCTGACATCTTGAAACACGCGGTCGAGGGCGGCCTCGCTCGGCGCGCCCTGTGCCGCGACCTCTGAGTCCGCCGCCGAACTCGCCAGCACGAACGCTAAAACCGTCACAAAAGAAAGGAACTTTTTCATGGCGACTCTCCATTAGTATTGCGCGCTGCGCTAATCCTGATCATACCGGCTTTTCAGCGCGGAAACGCACATAGCCTGCAAGAGAAGCATTGTGAAGATGTAAAAATCAGCGCTCAAGATCAAGACAAAATCAAGATTCAGGCGCTGCTTGCCGCGCTTGGGCCTCACAGGCAGCTCAAAAGACGTGACTCCAGCACAAGGCGGCGGATGTCGTTTGCAGCGCGGCGACCTGCGTAGTACACTTCACAGCTGTAGACTTCACAGCTGTAGTTATCACAGCCGTGGTCGTGCGAGGGCTGCGCAACGGGCGCGTTGTGATTGCCAGCCTATCGGCCCGCAGGCCACAATGCCGCGCGGCGCGCATGGCGCCGGCACTCTACCTCTGAACAGAGATTGTCTATCCAAGCTTGAGCAAATACATTTGCAGCACTCAGCGAGCAAAACGCGCAAGCACTTGACGTCAGTTCGGGAGATAGGTGTGCAACGATGAACCTGATCGCTCGATTGCCGCAAGAAGAGCGCGGCTTGACGAGCGCCGAAGTGGCTGAGCGCATCGCGCGCGGCGAGACCAACGCCTTCAAGGTGCAAGTTGGGCGCACCTATTGGGAAATCTTCCGCGATAACCTCTTCAACGTCTTCAACTTCGTGCTGGCGACGCTCGGCGCCATCATGATCTTCTTTCAGGACTACCTGAATTTGCTGTTCGCCAGCTTCAGCGTGGTGTTGAACTCGATTCTCGGCTTGGTGCAGGAGATCGCGGCGAAGCGCGCCCTGGATCGCCTCGCGGCGCTCTCGATGCAGCAGGTCAAGGTTTGGCGCGATGGCAAGCTGAGCGAAGTGCCGCTCAGCGACGTGGTCAAAGATGATCTCTTGCCGCTTGAGGCGGGCGATAAGATCGCAGTGGACGGCGTGGTGTTGGCCGCCGATTCGCTTGAAGTGAACGAGGCGCTGCTGACCGGCGAATCGGACGCCGTGCTGAAAGAGGTGGGCGCCAAACTCTACTCAGGCTCGTTCGTGATCGCGGGCGCGGGCGTGATGCGCGCGACAGCGGTCGGCGCCGAAAGCACGATCAACAAACTCTCGGCAACTGCTAAAGCCTACCGGCATCCGCTCACGCCGACTCAGCGGTACATCGCCAATTTGGTGCAGATCGCCGTCTTCGTGATGCTGATCTTCGCCCCGATGACCATCATCGGCGGCCTGGTGATGCATTTGCCGACCATTGAGATCGTGCGCAATGCCGTTGTCTTGGTCACCAGCATGGTGCCGCAAGGCTTGGTGCTGGTGACGACCATCTCGCTCTCGATCGGCGCGTTGCTCATCAGCCGTCGACGGACGCTGGTACAGCGCATCAACGCGGTCGAGTCAATGGCGAATGTCAACGTGCTGTGCTTCGATAAGACAGGCACGCTCACGCGCAACGCGCTCAGCGTGACCGAGGTGATCCCGCTCAACGGCGCGCAGCCAGAGGCGCTGCACAGCGACCTGCGCCGCTACGTGGCGAATTTGGCGACGCAAAACCGCACCGCGGGCGCGATCGCGGCATACGTCGGCGCGAACGGCGGCGGCGCGGTCAAGCAGCGCGAGATCCCGTTCACCTCAGCGCGCAAGTGGGGCGCCGTCATCTTCGAAGATGAGACCTTGATCCTAGGCGCGCCTGAGCGCGTGCTCGATCCTGAGCGCGACGCCGAAGCGCTACAGGTGGCGCTTGAGCGCTCCAAGCAAGGCGAGCGCGTGATCGCCTTTGCGCGCAGCCCCGAAGTGCCAACCGATAGCGCGCTACCCGAAGCGCGCCGCGCGCTCGCGCTGATCGCCATGAGCGATCAAATTCGCCCTGAGGTTCGGCAGACCATTGAGCAGTTCAGGGCGCTCGGCGTGGAGTTGAAAGTCATCAGCGGCGATAGCGCCGAGACGGTGCGCGCCATCGCTCAGCAGGCGGGCATGGCTGTGCGCGGCGTTTACACGGGCGATCAGCTTGAGGCGATGGACGCGGCCGCTTTTGCCCACGCCGTGCGCGAGGCGAACCTATTCGCGCGCGTTGAGCCAGAGACCAAGCGCAAGATCGTGCGCGCCCTGAAAGCGCAAGGCGCGTATGTTGCGATGGTCGGCGATGGCGTGAACGACGTGCCTGCGCTGAAAGAGGCCAACTTGGCAATCGCCATGAACGATGGCGCGCAGATCGCCAAAGACGTCGCCGACCTGGTGCTGTTGGATAACAGCATGACGACGCTGCCGCACGCCTTCGAGCGCGGCAGGACTATCACGCAGAAGATTTTTGGCAGCACGCGCATTTTCCTTTCCAAGAATTTCTACACCGTGCTCGCCTTCATCTTCGTCGGCTTCATGGCGCTGCCATTTGCGACCACGCCGATCCTGATCAGCTGGCTGACCTTCGGCATGGTGAATGTGCCGGGCATTTTGATCACGTTCGGCCTCTTGCGCCCGCGCTATCTGGCGAGCTTCGCTCACGACGTGATGCGCTACGTGCTGACGGCGACCGTCGTCGGCGGCTTGAGCATGTCTATGCTGTACGCGGCGTGCTACTTGCTGCTGCGCGGCGACGTGGAAGTTGGCGTGATCGAGCTTGCCGCACGCGATGAAGCGCGCAGCGGCTTGCTGGTGTTCATGGCGCTGTTCTGCCTAGTCGTGTTCTGGAACACTTTCGGCGTCGAGCTGTTCAAAGTGCAGAGCCTGCGCGAACATCCGCGCCTTGTGGCGCTCGGCATCGGCTTGGTGCTGCTCACTCTCGTGCCGCCATACTTCCTGCCACAACTCTTCCAAGGCTGGAGCAATCCGCGCTTCTTAGTCTTCGCGGCAGCCGCGCTCTCGGCAGGCGTCGCCGCTATGGTGATGCACTGGCTCTACCATGATCGGCAGCTGGAGAAATTGCTTCCGTTAGGCGCTAACGGCGGGTGAGCAAGCGCTGGAAGCGTGCATAAGCAACTTCCCAGTCGGATAGGTAGCTCGGCGTGTAGCGCGCTGGCGGATAGCTGGCGCGCACTACGGCGCGCACATCGGCTAGGTCGCGCAGCTCGTCGAGCGCTATCTTGAGCCTGTTAGTTAGAGATCACAAACTATATTGACACAAGCGCTGTTTTGTGATACTCTAGTTGCATCGAGTGTATCAATGTTTTGTCACTGAGGAGCATTCTCATGAGCAGGAAATTTCTCTTTGCACTGATTGGCGTTTGCGCTCTGATGTTGTCTTTGGTCGCTGTTGCAAGCCTTCAAGCGCAATCTCCAACTTTCACAGTCAACATCAGTTCCACAGGCTGTTCAATTAATGTAACTATTACAGCAAATCCCACAAATTTTTACACCATCAACGTTCAGTCCAGCTCACCTTATATCAACAGCTGGTACACAGCTTCTTTCTCTTCAACGCCTACTACTTACTCAATTCCTCTTTACACCGACTTCACCGGTACTGCGACGTTCACTGTGCGTATTTGGGACGGTCCCGTCACAATTTTGTATCAGACGGTAACTGTCTCTAACGTCAACATAAATTGTATAGGAGCGCCTCCTCAACCCAGCACCACTATTAGTGACTTTCCGCCTTCCTCTTGCTCTGGCGCATCAGCCACCATAAGCGGAGACCCTGGCAGTTACGACCTGTACCTGTTCGCTTTTGACTCAGGCTGGAACTTCGTCGCTTCTGCTTCTGCAACCAATGTCTCGATAAACCCGTTTTATACTTTGAGTCTAACCACCGATTCGCCGCCAGTTCAATACTACCAGGTCATTGTATACTTCGTTGTTCCTCCTGACGGCGTGCGCGTGCAAGTCAATTTTGCACAAGCAGACATGGGTCTGTCTCTTATACACATCT
>JAGHYP010000007.1 GCA_017743585.1 Chloroflexota bacterium | reverse complement strand
CAGCCGCCGACGCGCCCGCGCCATGCGCAGGGCGGCAACTGGAGATAGCTCGCGGCGTCACAATGGCGGAAATGCAGCAACTGCTGCTTCGAATTGGCTACGTGCGCGTGCTGGTCGAGCGGCTGTTGGATGGCTGCGCCGTGCTGAGCCGCGGCGAGCGCGATTACACTCAGCTCAGCACGCTTGAGCGCATACGGCGCACGGCTGAGCGCGACCAAACGCCTGATCGCGCCTCAGCGCCAATGGACGCAGCAGCGCTGCAGGATGCATTGCGCGGCGACTTCATTTTCGCCTTGATTCGGCAAGATGCAGCGCGTCCTGCGTGGGAAGCGCCGCCACAAAGCTGGCGCGCATTGACTCTGATGGAAGGCGAGCAAGTCTGCCTGCCGATCTTCAGCGGGTTGCCGAAAGCGGTCGCCTTTATGCAGGCGGCGATCAAGGCGGGCAGGTTCAGCGGCGTGAACAAGATCGGCAAATTTCATAAGCGCGTTGCACAAGAGTGGCAGGTCGCCTTTCTGCTCAACCCGACTTTCAACCCTGCACAGCGCGAGGGCGCGCCGTTGATACTCGATCCGCGCTGCGCCGTGAGGGACGAAGAGTAGCCGCAAGCGGGCTGTCGCGCCTGTTGACAAGTGCCGTGAATTGTGCTTATGATTTTGAAACAAGTCCCTGCGCGGCATCCCGCTCTGACAATCCCAGCAAGTTCGCCCAATTTTCAATCCTGAGATAGCTGAACGGCACAGGCGCGCCTTTTCAAAGAGCCTTCGATCCCAATCCCTCTGGAGGGTTTCGAGCACTTTGGAAACGCACTTACGCATGGACATTGCGGAACTAGAACAGCAGACGCTGGACACGCTCCGCGCCCTCGCTCGCGAAGCCAATATCGCCGGCTACAGCCGCCTGAAGAAGCCTGACTTGATTTTGCGGCTGCTGCGCGATAAAGCTGAGAAGCAAGGTCATGAGCTGCGCGGCGGCGTCCTTGAGATCGTCGACGAGGGCATCGGTTTTTTGCGCTCCGAGCATTATTTGCCCGGCCCCGAAGATATTTACGTCAGTCAGGCGCAGATTCGGCGCTTTGCCCTGCGCACGGGCGATATGGTCATCGGGCAAGTGCGCCCGCCCAAAGACTCGGAGCGCTACTACGGTCTGTTGCGCGTTGAGGCCGTCAACGGCCTCGATCCAGAGGCCGCGCGCTCGCGTCCGCTCTTCGAAAACCTGACGCCAATCTTCCCTAACATCCGCTTCAACCTTGAGACCAGCTCGCGCATCCTCTCAACGCGCTTGATCAACTTGATCGCGCCGATCGGCAGGGGGCAGCGCGGCTTGATCGTCTCGCCGCCAAAAGCTGGCAAGACGACCGTGCTGAAGGAAATCGCCAATGCCATCAGCCATAACTATCCTGATGTGCATCTGATGATCGTGCTGATCGGCGAGCGCCCTGAGGAAGTGACGGACATTGATCGCTCGGTTGAGGCGGAGGTCATCAGCTCAACCTTCGACGATCCAGTGACCAATCACGTGCGCGTGGCAGAGATGGCGCTGGAGCGGGCCAAACGCCTCGTCGAGATCAAGCGGCACGTGGTGATCCTGCTTGATAGCATCACGCGCCTGACGCGCGCCTATAACCTGACCGTGCCGCCATCTGGCCGCACGTTGACCGGCGGCCTCGATCCGTCTGCGCTGTATCCGCCCAAGCGCTTCTTCGGCGCGGCGCGCAACATCGAGGAAGGCGGCTCGCTGACCATCATCGCCACCTGCCTTGTGGATACGGGCAGCCGCATGGACGACGTGATCTACGAGGAGTTCAAAGGCACGGGCAACATGGAGCTGACGCTCAGCCGTCGCCTGCAAGAGCGGCGCATTTTCCCCGCCTTTGATATTGAGAAATCATCCACGCGCCGCGAGGAGCTGCTGCTCGGCCCGGATGTGCTGGCGCGCGTCTGGACGATGCGCCGCATGATCAGCCAGATGATAGCCGATCCGCCTAACGGCGCGGGCCTGGGCTTGGTCGGCGCCATGGAGGCCTTGATCAACCGCTTGCGCATGACGGAGAGCAACGAAGAGTTCCTCGACTCGCTTGAAAAAGGCTGAGCAGCACGGTCGGCGCATTGCCGACCATATTATTTTGCCGCTCGCGCTGCGCTGCGGCACAATTGACGTGCTTGTGCGATTTCACACTGCGTGCCTTCGGAGGAATTGAGCGTCTTATGGACTTAATGGAATATCAAGGCAAGCAGTATTTTGCCCGTTTTGGCATCCCTATCTCGGCAGGCGGCATCGCGGATAGCGTAGAGGAAGCAGTCGCGCAAGCTGAGCGCATCGGCTACCCCGTTGTGGTCAAGGCGCAGGTGACGACCGGCGGGCGCGGCAAGGCGGGCGGCATCAAGCTCGCCAACACTGCTGATGAAGTGCGCTTTCATGCCGCCAACATTCTCGGCATGGATATTCGCGGGCACATCGTGCGTCGGTTGTGGATCGAGCGCGCCTCTCAGATCGCCAAGAGCAGCACGCGCTTCGACGAGAACGGCCAGCCGAAAGCGGAAGAGTTCTACGCTTCTTTCACGCTAGATCGCAGCGCCAAGAAATATCTAGGGATGCTCTCGGTTGAAGGCGGCGTTGAGATCGAGAGCGTGCCTGACGCGCTGATCGCCAAAATTCACATCGATCCGATCGACGGATTGAGCGAAGACGATTGCCGCGCTTGGATCGCCGCCGCCAACTTGCCCGAAGCGGCGCGCGAGGGCGCGCTGAGCGTCCTGATGGCGCTCTATCGCTGCTACACAGAGGGCGATTGCGAGCTGGCGGAGATCAATCCGCTAGTCCTGACGGCTGACGGGCGCATCCTCGCGCTGGACGCCAAAGTGACCCTAGATGACGCCGCGCGCGAGCGCCACCCTGAATGGTCGGAATTTGAGGTGGCGGCCGTCGCCGCAGGCGATAGCCGCGAAGCGCTCGCCAAAGAGAGAGGTCTGCAATACGTCGGTCTGGACGGCACGGTTGGCATCATCGCCAACGGTGCAGGCTTGGCGATGGCCACTGTGGATATCGTCAAGCAGGTTGGCGGCGCGCCCGCGAACTTCCTAGATATCGGCGGCGGCGCCAGCGCCGAAGTGATGGTGAACGCCCTGAGCGTCATCAACGCCGATCCGAACGTGCGCTCTATCTTCATCAATATCTTCGGCGGCATCACGCGCTGCGATGAAATTGCGCGCGGCATCATCGAAGCCATCAACCGCATCACGCTCAACGCGCCGATTGTAGCGCGCATTGACGGCACGAACGCCGCCGAAGGGCGCGCCATTTTGCAAGCCCACGAATCCGAGAAGTTGATCATGCTGCCCGATATGCTCAGCGCCGCCAAAAAAGCGGTCGAGCTTGCAGGAAAGTAGGCAAACTCATGGCGATCTTCGTGAACGAGCACACCAGAGTCGTTGTGCAAGGCTTGACAGGCAGGCAAGGTCAGTTCTACGGCCTGCGCAACCGCGCCTATGGCACGAAAGTTGTAGCAGGCACTAATCCCAAGAAAGCTGGCACTTTCGTGGAAGGGATTCCGATCTTCGCCACGGTTGCCGAAGCCGTGCGCGAGACCGGCGCCAACGCCGCTTTTGTGATCGTGCCTGCCGCAGCGGCAGTCGCCTCGATTCTGGAGGCGGCCGAGAGCGGCGTGCCGTTCATTGTGTGCGTCACTGAGCATATTCCCACGCACGATCAGGCGCGCGTTTACAACCGCCTCAAGCGCGATTTTCCGCATGTGCGCCTGCTCGGCCCAAACTGCGCGGGCATCCTCGCGCCCGGCAAGTGCAATATCGGTTTCACGCCGACCGAAGTCGCTATGCCCGGGCCAGTCGGCATCGTCAGCCGCTCGGGCACGCTCGCCTATCAGGCGCTCTACGAGCTGACGCAGATCGGCATCGGTCAAAGCACGTGCGTCGGCATCGGCGGCGACCCCGTGCCGGGCACCAGCTTCATTGACGTGCTCGCCGCCTTCGAGGCCGACCCTGAGACCGAGGCCATTGTCATGATCGGCGAGATCGGCGGCTCGGCGGAAGAAGAAGCCGCTGAGTTCATCAAGGATCACGTGACCAAGCCCGTGATCGCCTATATCGCAGGCATGGAAGCGCCGCCCGGCAAGCGCATGGGACACGCCGGCGCTATCATCTCGCGCGGCAAAGGGACTGCCAAAGGCAAGACCGAGGCGCTCAAGGCGGCTGGCGTGCGAGTCGCCATGAATCCGACTGAGATCGGCAGCTTGGTCAAGCAGGCGCTAGGGCGCTGAGGGGCGCGCCCAACAGGCTCGCGCGGCCGCTGGGCGCTTGGTGGCGCAACTTCCTCGGCGCGTTTTCACCCTCTCGGTTGGTTACGAGGATAGCTGTTAAGAGGATGCTTAGCGAGCTTCCTTTCTCACCACTGACGCTGTTGTGCGCGCCTGCCGAGCCACCACGCCGCTGCGATCACGACCAGCAAGCCGCCGCAGGCTGCTGCACTGAGCGTCAGGATCGCCTCGGCGAGCGCGCGCGCGGCGGGCAGCGGCTGATACAACAAACTGCCTGAAGGCGCGATAGGCGTGCCGAGCAGGCCTTCGCTCGTCACATGCACGCGCCAAGTCGGGCTGGCAACGCGCGCGCCGTCGGCGCCGAGCGCGATGACCTGCCAGCGATGCACGCCTTCGTCCAGCGCGACCGTGTAACCGTGCAACGGACGCTCTGAGTCGGTCTCAGCAGAAGGCGGCACAGTCGCCAACAGTGTGCCGTCCAGCCATAGCTCAAAGGAGTCGGCGCAACTGGCGCGCCATTCTAGGCGCAAGCGTCCACTGCGCACCTGCGCGCCATCGCTCGGCTGCGGATCGGTCGGCGCGTTCGGCGCGCATTGCGAAGACACAGCGGACCACGTCATGACGAGGCGCGGCGTCGCTTGATCGAAGCGCAGCCATGTGAACGTGCTGCCGCCGACGATGAACAGCTCAGCGCCGAACGCACCGAGCTGCGCGCCGTCGCCATCTTCGCCAAATTGCGCGACCAAGCGAAGTGCGTCAGCAGCTGAAAGCTCGAAGACAACCAGCGATGCGCCGCGCCCTGAGCTGTGCTGCCTGCCCGCGTAGATGCGATCCCCTGCGATCAGCAAGTCAGTGAGCCTAGCGTCGCTGGGGATCAGCGTTGCAGTGCCGATGACCTGCGGCGATGCTCCCAGACTCACAATGCTCAGCTGCGCGCCATAGCCGATGAACAGCTTGTCATCTCGCTCGCGCACGATCTGAGCGGGCGTGAATGCGTCCAGCCATAGCTGCACTTCGCCGTTCAGCGCGTAGCGCCGCACGCCCAGCTCGCCTTCCGCGACCCAAAACGCATTCGCCCCGCTCGCCGTCACATCGTGCGCCACTGTTTGAATAGGAGTCAACGCGCTCAAGCGCCCATCAGCCGTCACCTGATAGCGCCGCACGCCCGCGCCAAGCGCCGCGACCCACACCTGATCGGCGTTGCAGGCAACGCGATGCCCACCGCCGCGCGCAAAAGCGCGCTCGCGCCGCTCAACGTCCAAGACGCTCAACCCGTCAGCGCTCAAGACGAAGATGAACGGCGCGCAAACTGCCATCGCTTGCAACGCCCCGCGTCCCAGTCCGACTTGCCAACGGATCAGCAGGCGCTCGCCTATTGGCATCACCTCTGAGAGCGTGCTGCCTTGCCCGATCAGCACGCGCGTCCCGTCGCTCCACAGCGCGCTGATCGGCGCGCGCGGCAGCTCCGCCTGTGCGCTGAGCAGCAGCTCTGAGCGCGCTAAGCACAGGCATAGCGCTAAGATTCGGAGTAATTTGCTCGCCACAGCCACTGCGCCATGAAGCCTGCCAGCAGAATCGCCGCTGCATCCAACGCCAAGCGCTCCAACGGCACCCCGAGAATTGAGATGCCCGAGGCATACGCCTCGCTCACCTGCCAAAAGCGGGCCGCGATCAACACGCCTTCGTATGGCAGCGCGTAGAGCAGGGCGCTCAGCGCGGGCAAGGCGCTCAGAGCGCTTGGCAGCCATCTGCGGCGCGCCAACAGCCCGATTGTTAAGATAGCGGGCGCA
Organism: Chloroflexota bacterium; assembly: GCA_017743585.1. Taxonomy (GTDB): domain Bacteria; phylum Chloroflexota; class Anaerolineae; order Aggregatilineales; family UBA2796; genus CP2-2F. The sequence continues at coordinate 20,580 of JAGHYP010000007.1, read as the reverse complement.
AGTGCAAGCAACAAGAAGAGAAGCGCGTTCACGATCTGTCAAAAGATGAAAATCCCACAACTTCTTATTCAAATCTTGATTTTTTAACTATTTGCTTATAAAATGACCTAGTGTATAGTGAAAGATGGAACAAGCGGCACTGTAGCACGTCTCTCGTTGTGTGTCATGTAGCGGAATAGGTGATGCCCATGTCTGACAAGTTCTATAGCCCCCCTACAAGCCTTGCGCAGGAGTTCAGGGTCGACGAATATCGGCATTGGTCGCCGCGCTCGCAGAGCTACACATCCGCCGATGTGCTGCAGCAGTACCTTCGCGCGGGTTGGCAGCTAGCTGAGACGGTCACAGTCGAGTCATTCACGCTCGGCGGAGGGCGGTGCGTCTCGGTTTACCATTTCACGCTGAGCAAAGATGGTTGCGAGCTGCACCTGCCGATTGTCTCCAGCCCGCTCGTCCTACGCACCATCATGGATCGCAACCTGAAGGTCGTCTATCTCGAGGCGAAAGCCAGAAAGCGCTAGGCGCTTCGCAGCAAAATGCGCTGCAGCGATCGCGGCAGCAGCAGCGCAATGCGGCCGAGCTCCCACTCTGTGAACGGGCGCAACGACCACCATATCCCCACGTAGAGCGCGCCTGACACAAGCAGAGCCAGCGGCGGCGATACCGGCCAAAGCGCAAATGCCGCGCCCGCCATACACGCGCCCGCTGCGCTCGGACGCCACAATAGCGCCGCCCAGTTGATCGCGCCGAGCGCACACCGCAACAGCCAATAAAACGCGATCAGCAGCACCAGCTCTGAGAGAATTGTCGTGACCGCCGCCGCCTGAAAGCCATACAGCGGCACGAAGAGCAGATTGGTGATGACGTTGAAGCTGACGCCTGCCAAAAACGCCCACTTCATGCGCGCCTGCTGATCCAGCGCGACTAGCACGTAGTTGGTCAAGCTGTTGATCCAGCCGAGGGGCATGAACCAAGCCATGATCTGCAAGGCGAGCGCGCCGTTGGGTAGAAAACGCGCGCCGCCCAGCAGGTTGATCAAGAAATATGCGCTAAAGGTCGTGACCACGGCAATCGGCACGGCAAGGCTGGCCAGCAATTTGACGGCGAAGTGATAGTTGCGGCGCAAGCCTTCGCGATCTTCATGCGCTTGCCGCGCCATGATCGGCAAGAGTGCCGTCGTGAAGAGCGATGGGATCACACCGAGCGCGTCGAGCCATTTGTAAGCAGTGCTGTACTGCCCGACCACAGCGTTGCCTTGCAGCGGCTCTAAAATCACCACGTCAATTTTGAAGAAGAGCGTTGCCAGCAGGTGATTGAGCATCAGCGGAAAGCCACCTGCGATCATGCTGCGCAGCAAGTCGCGCCGCACGCTGATCGGCTCGGACGGGCGCTCGCGCATCGCCGCGCGGACGCTAAGCGCCAATAAGCCGAGCGTCACGAGGTTCAGGGCAATGCTGGCCGCCGCCAAACCGATCACGCCGTAGCCCGCCAGCAGCACAGCGGCGCCCGCCGCCGATTTCAAGATGGCCGTGACCGTCGCCACAGCCGAAGGAATCTCCGCCTTTTGATAGGCGTATAGCAGCGCCGTCAGCCCTGTGCTGATGCTATTCGGCACAAGGCCGACGTACAGCAGCGCAATGGCGAGGATCGCTGTGCTATCCAGCGCTGGCTCTAGCGCGCTGCGCGCCGCGAGGAAGCCCGCTAGTAGCGGCACGCCCGCCGCCGCCAGCCCAAGCCGCAACAAGCTGCTATTCAGCAGATAGCTGCCAGCTGCGCTCAAGTTGCGCGCCACCTCTCGCGTCAGGAGCGTGTTCAGCCCGAAGTTGGTCAGGATATCAAACCAACCGAAGATGACGACGGCGTAGTAATACACACCCGCCGCCGCTGGGCCGAGCAGGCGCAGCATGATGAAGGCAAACGCCATGTCTATCAGCCGATTGAACAGATTGAGGACAATCGGCGCAAGGCTATTCTTGGCGAAGCGCCGTATGCCGCTCGCCTCGCCTTGCCCCTCGCGATAGAAAGCCCGCCACGCCCAGACCATCAGCACGAACAGCGCGATCGCGCCGCTGAGGAACGTCGTGAACGCCCCCAGCTGAAACGAGAGCGGCGAATAGCGGAAGCGCACTAGCCACACGCCTTGTGGCAGCTCCACGCTGCGGAAATTCCCATACGCCAAGCCGATCTCAACTTCCTGCTCGGCGTCCTCAGGGGCGCCAAGCGGGCGCACATAAGCGCGCCAGCCTACGGCGTGCGAGTCGGTCAGGATGAGCTTGCTGCCGTCGCGCGCGACAGTCGCGCGCACCAATACTTCGTTATTGCGGACGCGCTCTAGCGCCGCAGGCACAACTCGCGCGCGCTCAGGCAAGGCGTCCGAGTCGATCACAAATGCGCGCGGCAAGGCGCGCGTGTTCTCATAGATGTAAAGCGCGTCATCTTGGTACGCCAAGCGATAGTCTGGGAAGCGCGCCGTATCGAGCGGCGCCTCGCTCAGCACATAGCGCACGCTGAGCAAGTCCAGATATGGCGAGTTCAGGGCCTCAGCTGCCTCAGGATAGATCGGCGCGATGCGATTGTAGAGCAGCTGGCTCTGCGGCGCGATCTGTTGCATGTACGTCACATATTGCCGCAGGATGATGCTATCATAGCCGCGCACATCTTGCAGGCCGAAGCGCCAAGCCATGTTCGCGTTCAAGGTAGCGGTCGCCTGCGGCGCTTGATAGGTTGTCAAGCGCCATTCCTGCGGCGCTTGCGCCCTCAGCCAAGCAATGGCGGGCGGCTCAAAGTGCAGCCACTCTGGATCAGCGGCGGGGTTGAAGGCATATGAAGCGCCGATCAGGTCAACCGCGAGCAAGCCGACCGCCCCGATCTGCCAGATCGGCGCGCGCCGCACATAGATCGGGCAGCGACTGAGACGCAGCACAGTCCCGCTGCCGATCAACATCAGCGCGAACAGGAAAATCTCGCGCGCTTTGACGCTGAAAAAGACCTCAGGCGAGGGATACGCCAAATTGGCGCCTGCGAGGCTATTGTAGAGCGCCTCGACTGCGCCCCGCACTTGGCTGAAGGCGAGCCGCACCCCCAACAAGCCGATCAACGCCGCTGCGCCTGCACTGAGCAGCGCGTAGCCGAGTCTGATCGCCGTGCGCGCCATGCGTCCATCTTGCAATGCCTGCGCGCCATACGCCGCCAGCGCCGCCAAGCACAACATCAATGGAAAGACCCAGCGAAAGGGCGTGTGCAGCTGACTGATGCCGGGCAAGCCGTAATAGAGCAGCGCGTAAAGCGGCGTGCCGAACGCGAAGAGCGTCGCGATGGTGCCGATGATGAGGAACAGCGCCCGATAGGTCAGCTCGCCCTTGCGCCCGCTCAACGCGCCGAGCAGCGCCAAGATCAAGGTCAGCACGCCCGCGTAAGACGCGCCTTCCACATAATTCTTGCCGCCTTCCATGAACGTATTCGTGACCAGCACGCCGTCGGCGCGCAGCCACTCGAGCGCCGTGTATTGCCACGTGAACAGGTCGAAATAAACGTGCTGCGCAGGCGAGCCGTAAATATTCGGCATCAGGAAGGCGAGAACGTGGCGCAGCGGCAGGCCATAGCTCAAAATCTGCTGAAAGCTGGCGCGCCCTTCGCGGAAACTGGCATTCGCCAGCTCGTAGAACGGCACGAATTGCACTGCTCCTAAGCCGACGCCGAGCGCGACCATGCTCAAGAGCGCGAAGCTGCGCCCAAGCAGCGCGCCGAGCGGCTCGCGCTTGATGAGCCATAAGCCGAGCAGTCGCGCTGCGCACCAGAACGCCATCACCAGCAGGCTGTAGTAGAAGAACTCAGCGTGACCCGCCAAGATGGACATGCTCAAGCCGAGCGCGCCAAGCACGATCCACACCGCTTGCGCCCCTCTGCCGAAGAGCGACCGCCGCAGCAGGATGCATTCGCACATCAGCAGTAGGAATGGCAGCCAGATCGCGGCGGCGATGATCATCGGAAAGACGGCGCTCGCTACGAAGAAGCTATTCAGGTGATAGGCGACGCCGCCGATCAGCGCCGCGAAGCGCCCTAGCCGAATGCCGCGCAGGAAAGCGTACATCAGCGCGCCCGCCAGCCATAGCTGCACAACTGTGAACCAGCCGTAAGCGCGCTCAAGCGGCAGGATGTAGTAGATCAGGCTGAACGGATACAGCGCTGAGTGCTGCCCCGCCGCTAGGAACGGCACGCCCGCGAACAGATACGGATTCCACAGTGGCAGCTCGCCCTCCGCAAGGCTCTGGCGTATGAAGTGCTTCCACTGCCAATTTTGCAGCACAAGGTCGGAGAGCAGCGCGTTGTGCGGCACAGCCGGCACACCCAGCTGCGCGCGATACGCAGCGTACGGCTGATATTGATAGAGGTTATCCGCTGGCAGCAGCGTGCGCCCGCTGAGCGTGACCTGCCAAAATAAAACGAGCGGCAGCGCAAGAAATAGCAGCAGGTTCAGCCAATCGGCGCGGCGCGCGAGCATTAACGTGCGCCCCTCTCGCTAGGCGTGCTGAGCGCGCTGCGCAGCGGTCAGGTGACGGTAGCGGTTGCGCACCTTGAAAACGCCGAGCGCCGCTTCAAGCTGGATTCTCAAGCCCATCTTGGACTGCCCGTATTTGCGGTCAGCGAAGTAGATCGGCACTTCGGCGAATGTGTAGCCTAGGCGCAAGGCGAGGTAAGTGAGCTCGACCTGAAAGATGTAGCCATTTGAGCGCACGCGATCCAAATCCATTCCCAGCAGCGTCTCGCGCCGCCACATGCGGAAGCCGCTGGTGCTATCGCGCACAGGCGAGCCCAAAATCACGCCGACCCAGATGCGATTTGCCCACCAGCTCAGCAGCCGCCGCCACAGACTCCAGCGCTCGTCCAGCTTGCCGCCCCGCACATAGCGCGAGCCAATCGCGGCGTCAGCCTGTTCCAGTGCCTCCAGCAGGCGCGGCACATCGCTCGGATCGTGCGAGAAGTCGGCGTCCATCTGCCCAATCGCCTGATAGCCGTGCGCCAACGCCCAGCGGAAGCCTTGCACGTATGCTGTCCCTAGCCCTTGCTTGCCCGCGCGATGCATCACGTGAACGCGCTCAGGATATTGCGCCGCTAACGCATCAGCAATTTCGCCCGTGCCATCAGGCGAGTTATCGTCTACGATCAAAACTGAGAGACTAGGAATAGGCAGATTGAGCAAGGCGGCGACGAGCCGCTCGATATTTTCAGCTTCGTTGTAGGTCGGCACTACGATGAGGGTTTTCCGCAATCCGATCTCCACTTGTGCAGCGAACTCAAGGCGCTTGAACTATAGCCCTTGTCACTTGCGCGGTCAAGGTGAAGGGCGTATGATGAGGCAAAGGGCAGGAGTAGCGTGCAATGAGCGAAGCACGAGCGCACATCAAACTGACGGGCGACGACCTGCTTGAAATTCAAGCTGAGACGGGCAAAAGCTACGAGCTGATCGACGGGACGCTAGTCGAGATGGCGCCAGCAGGCGGTCTGCACGGCGCAATTGAGTTCAAGATTGCATTCTTGCTCGGCGCGCATGCGCGGCAACACAACCTTGGGCAAGTCTTGGTGGGTGAGGTAGGTTTCTACGTGCGCGGCGATGTGCATACTGTGCGCGGCGCAGATGTCGCCTTCATCCGCGCTGAGAAAGTGCCGCCAGAAGGCTTGCCAAGCGGCTTCCTGCACATCGTGCCTGACTTGGTGGTCGAGGTGGTCTCGCCGAGCGACCGCAGCGAAGCGCTCTTGGAAAAAGTGGCGGAATGGCTGCGCTTCGGCGTGGAGACAGTCTGGCTCGTCTACCCGAGCACGCGCAGCGTGCATGTGTACACCGATCTGCACGGCAGCCGTATTTTCAGCGGCGCGGAGCGCTTGGAAGGCAGCGGCGCGTTGGCAGGTTTCAGCGTGCCTGTCCAAGCGCTCTTCGAAGATTGATCGCTCAGCGAAGTGAGCAGCGCTTCACAACAGCGCGCTTGATCGGCAACTGGAGCGGCAACTGGGAGAGCGCCGCAACACCTGTGACGCTCCGTGAGGCATGCCTCTCTCGCCTGCACGCTCGGCAGCGCAGACTCCGCGCGCCCAGCAGCGCAGATTCGAAGCGCGAGCGAGCAGGTCAGCCCTCGCCGCTCGTGATAGACTTGTGCCTACACTGAACACGACGCTTTGAAAAGAGCGGCCTGCAGCCCGCCAGTTCACGGGGCGGGAGCGATTGCACGCGGCGCGCTTGGCCGCCAGCTGATAGCCTGAGATGCTCGATAGATGTGTCACGCGCGCCGCCGCTTGCTATACTATGCACCCATCAGCGCAGGGAAAGAATTACGGCGTGACGAGCGGGCGAATTGCGGTGATCGATTCGGGCGTGGCGAACCTGCGCAGCGTGGTCAACGCGCTGACGCGGCTCGGCGCTGCGCTGTACATTGTGCAGACGCCCGAGGACCTGAAAAGCGCTTCTAAGATCATCCTGCCGGGCGTCGGGGCGTTTGCGGCGGGCATGGCGCGCCTGCGCGAGAGCGATCTCATCGAGCCGTTGCGCGCCTGCGCGGCGCGCGGCGTGCCGATCTTGGGCATTTGCTTGGGAATGCAGATGCTCTTCGAGCGCAGCAGCGAGATGGGCGATCACGAAGGGCTCGGCCTGTTGAGCGGCAGCGTGGTGCGCTTCCCGCAGAACGGGCCGAAAGTGCCGCATGTCGGTTGGAATCAGTTGGAACACGATGAAAGGTCGCGCCTGCTGAAAGGCGTGCCGAGCGGCAGCTACGCCTACTTCGTTCACAGCTACTACGCGCAGACCGAGCCCGAGAATATCCTAGCGCGGGCTGCTTACGGCATTGATTTCCCCGCTGTGGTCGGGCGCGGCAACATATACGGCGTGCAGTTTCATCCTGAGAAGAGCCACGCCACAGGCTTGCGCATTCTGAAGAATTTTTTGGAGCTATGAGAGCATGATCATTTATCCAGCGCTCGATTTGCGCAGCGGCAAAGTGGTGCGCTTGCGGCAAGGCGATCCGAAGCAACAGACAGTCTATAGCGACGATCCGCTGCAAGTGGCACAGCGCTGGATCGAAGCTGGCGCGACGTGGCTGCACGTGGTCAATCTAGACGGCGCTTTGGCAGAGGCGAACGATAACGAGGCGATCTTGGAAGCGCTCGCCTTGACGGATGTGCGGATTCAATTCGGCGGCGGCTTGCGCACGTTGGAAGATGTGCAGCGCGCCTTCGATAGAGGCGCGACGCGCGTGGTGCTTGGCACGCTGGCAGCGGAGCATCCGCAGCTTGTGCCGGCGATGTTGGCGCGCTGGGGCGCCGAGTCAATCGTGGTGGCGCTGGACGCGCGCGACGGGCTGGTGGTGACGCACGGCTGGCAACGCGCGACGGGCATCTCGGCGATTGAGCTGGGCAAGCGGCTGGCTGCGGAAGGCGTGCGCTACGCGCTATACACGGACGTCAGCCGCGATGGCGCGCTGACCGGCGTGAACATTGAGGCGACCGCGCGCTTGGCGCGCGAGACAGGCTTGCAGGTGATCGCCTCAGGCGGCGTGACGGCGCTCAGCGAGATCGTCGCGCTGCGCGACGCAGGCAACATCAACGGCGTGGTGCTTGGCACGGCGCTCTACGAGGGTTTGATTGACCTAGCAGAGGCGATTCGCCTCGCTCAGATAGGAGCGTGAGGCAGCGAAATGTTGGCAAAACGCATCATTCCATGCTTGGACGTGAAAGATGGGCGCGTGGTGAAGGGCGTCAACTTCGTGAATCTCGCTGACGCCGGCGATCCTGTTGAGCAGGCGCGCATCTACGATCGCGAAGGCGCTGATGAGCTCGTCCTGCTGGATATCACGGCGTCTTTCGAGCGGCGCAGCACAATGCTGAGCGTCGTCGAGCGCGTGGCGCAGGAAATTTTCATCCCATTTTGCGTCGGCGGCGGCATCCGCACGATTGAGGATATCCGCGCGACGTTGCGCGCCGGCGCCGATAAAGTCTCGCTGAACAGCGCTGCCGTGCGCCAGCCAAGCCTGATCACAGAGGGCGCGAGGCAGTTTGGCAGCCAGTGCATCGTGGTCGCCATCGATCCGCGCTGGGTGAACGGGAGGTGGGAAGTGTACATTGACGGCGGCCGCGTGCCGACAGGCTTGGACGCGATCGAATGGGCGCGCAAAGTCGAGAGCTTGGGCGCGGGCGAGATTCTGCTGACCAGCATGGATCGCGACGGCACGCAAAGCGGCTACGATATCCCGCTCACGCGCGCCGTCGCCGAAGCAGTGAGCATTCCTGTGATCGCCTCAGGCGGCGCTGGCAAGGTTGAGCACTTCGCCGAGGTGCTGATCGAGGGCGGCGCCGACGCGGCGTTGGCCGCCAGCTTGTTCCACTATCGCCGTGTCAGCATCGCTGAGGTGAAGCAGCACTTGCGCGAGCGCGGCGTGCCTGTTCGCCTAGGCGAGAATGAGCCATCGGTCGAGGAGCTGTTCGTATGAACGATTTTGAAGCGCTCGCGGCGCGCTTGCGCTTCGACGCGCGCGGGCTGATCACAGCAGTTGTGCAAGATGCTGAGACCTTGCAAGTGCTGATGGTCGCTTGGATGAACCAGGAAGCCCTGCGCCTGACGCTCAGCACAGGCGAGGCGCATTTTTGGAGCAGAAGTCGCGGCGCGCTGTGGCACAAAGGCGCCACGAGCGGCAACACAATGCGCGTGCGCGAGATTCGCGCTGATTGTGACGCGGACACGCTCTTGTTGCTCGTCGCGCCGAAAGGCCCTGCGTGTCACACGGGCGCGGCCTCGTGTTTCTTCCGCCGCCTTGAGGACGTGGAATAGCGCAGGGTCAGCGCGCGGCCGACCCTGCTCAGCTGCTTCACTTCTTCACTGCGCTGTAGCCCGGACCCTTCTTGAAGTAATCGTAGTTGGGCTGGATATCTTCGGTCAGGTCAACGATCTCGCCGCCCTTCGATTTGTAGCGCTCGCCGCGGAAAGGCTGGACTTCTTGATCTGGCGCCAGCTCGTAAGCCTGCGGCACTTCCTCTTCGGGGAAGATCGCCTCGTATGGGCATTCAGGCACGCACGCGCCGCAATCAATGCAGGTATCAGGATCGATGAAGTACCAAGGCCATTCGTTCTCGGGCAAGCCAGGCACGATGCACTCGACAGGGCAAACTTCCACGCAAGCGCCGTCGCGCAGGCACAGCCTAGTGATGATGTGCGTCATGAGCTTGAGCCTCCTTCAGCTGAGCACGGCTTAAATGCCGTTAAACTTCTCATTCATGCGCATAAGTCTAGCAGCGCAGCTCACGTGATGCTGTGACTTTAGTCGCATTTTTCGGGAAGTTTTGGAGAAATTGCTGTGCCTAGCGATGTTCAGGTGGGCGATGTGGTGCAGATGCGCAAGGCGCATCCGTGCGGCAGCGATCAGTGGCGCGTCTATCGGATTGGGGGGGATATCGGCATTCAGTGCTTGGGCTGCCAGCGGCGCGTGCTGCTGCCGCGCCGTCGGTTCGAGCGGGCGGTCAAAAAGTGGCTGCACAAGGCGGCGCCGCGCGACCCAAAGGATCAAGGCGCGCCTTGACGACAATCGGCGCACACGCCGTACAGCTCGAGCAGATGTCCCTCGATTTTGACGCCGTATTGCGCTTCCAAATCGGCGATCAGCGCGCTGAGTTGGCAATCATCGAACTCAATGTGCCGCCGGCAGCTGGTGCAGATGATGTGATGATGATGTCCGTTCGGCATCAGCATGTAATGAATGGTCGAGCCGCCTTCTGCGCTCGTCCACAAGATGCCGAGCTTGATCAGCAAGTCGAGGGTGCGGAAGACGCTAGCGCGCCCGATGGAAGGATCGCGCGCTTCCACTTGCGCCAATAGCTCAGCGGCAGTGATATGTCCGCCGCAATGCTCTAGGATATCGAGAATAGTCAAGCGCGGCGTGGTGATTTTGTAGCCTGCTTCGCGCAGCGCGCGCACGCCAGGCGATTCGAGGTTAGCCATGCTTGTCCCTCCGTGATCAGGTTTGCGGCAGCAGATTGCTGCGCGTGGCGCGCTTGGCGAGCGCGACGCCGTCCGCGCTCGGCGGCTCGGCAGGCTGCTCTGCTGGCAGGCGCAACACGCGCACCCATCCGATGCGGCGCCCATCCAAACTTTCCACTGTGAAGCGCAGACCATCGCGCTCGAAGCTCTCGCCCGCTTGCGGCACCTTGCCCAGCACGCTGAAAATATAGCCGCCGAGCGTATCGCCCTCTTCAGTGGAAAGCTCAACGCCCAGCAGCTCGTTCACCTCAACCAAGCGGATGCCGGCATCGAGGCGATACTCATCCGCGCTGATCTGCTGATATTTCGCCTCCTCTTCAGGATCGTACTCGTCCTGTATCTCGCCCACGATCTCTTCCAGCAAGTCTTCAATCGTGATCAAGCCTGCTGTGCCGCCGTACTCGTCAATCACAATCGCCATGTGCACCTTTTGGCGCTGCAGTTCTTCCAGCAGCTCGCTGGCGCGCTTGGACTCCGGCACAAAGTAGGCAGGGCGCATGATCTCGCGCACTTGGCGCTGCCGATTCGCCTCATCCAGCTGCGTGAGCAGGTCTTTGGCGTATAGCACGCCGATGATGCGATCGATTGTGCCTTCATAGACGGGGATGCGCGAGTGCCCCTCGGCGACCGCCACTTGCAGCGCCTTCTCAAGCGTGGACTCAGCGCTGAGCCCGACGATGTCAATGCGCGGCACCATCAGCTCGCGCACAACTTTATCATTGAATTGCAGGACTGAGTAGATCATCTCTTTTTCTTCGTCCTCGATCACGCCTTCCTCAGAGCCTGCATCCACGAGCGTCTTGATCTCTTCTTCAGTGATACAAGCGCTTGAAGTGCCCGCCGAGGGGGTGAATAAGCTGCTCAACGCGCGCACCAGCGCTGAGAGCGGCGTCAGAAGGCGCATCAGGAACATGACGAGCGGCGCCCAGCGCAGGGCGTTCTGCTCAGCGCGCTGCGCCGCCAAAGCGCTCGGAATCAGCTCGCCGAAGATCAGCATGATCAGCGCGCCGAGCAGCAGGAAGGCCGACGCGAGCGCCGCGTGAAGCACTCCTGAGAGCGATAACGCGCGCAACAGTTGCTGCGCGCCCGATAACACGATCGCCGCCGCCGCAAAGTGCAATAAGATCGCGATCAGCTGCCATAGCGCCAACAGGCGCGAGGACTCTTCGCTTAGCGCAAGGGCGCGCGCCGCGCGGCGCTGACCGACGCTCACCATCTCGCGCAGATGCTGCTTGCGCGCGTTCCTGACGGCTGAAAATGCGGCGGAGAGCGTCGCGCTCAGCAGCACCAGACCTAAGAAGCCGATCAGAGCAATCGTACTGTGATCTTCGGACATTACTCCTTTACATCCCACTCAGACCTACAAGAAAACACGCGCTCAGCCCTCATGCGCCTCGGGCGGCTCAGGCGGTTTCAGTTCGCGCATTCGGGCAGGCACGCCAACTGCAATGTGATGCGGCGGCACGTCGCGCGTCACCACGGCGCCGGCCGCCGTCCGCGCGTGATCGGCGATAACCACCGGCGCGATCAGTAGACTATCGCAGCCAATAAAGGCATGGTCGCCGATGATCGTCTTATGCTTGCGCACGCCGTCATAGTTGACCGTGATTGTGCCTGCGCCGATGTTCACGTCCTCGCCGATCTCAGCATCGCCGATGTAGCTGAAGTGTCCCACGCGCGTTTTGCGCCCAAGCCGCGCATTTTTCACCTCGCCAAAGTTGCCCAGGTGCACGCCCTCGCACAGATACGCGCCTTGCCGCAAATGCCCAAACGGCCCGATCTCCACTCGATCTTCAAGCGTCGCGCCTTCGATGACCGATGCCTTGATGTGGCAATCATCGCCGATGCGCGAGTCGGCGATCAGCGAGTTGCTCTCGATCACGCAACGCTTGCCGATGACCGTCTCGCCGCGCAGCTGCACGTTTGGATAGATGATCGTATCTGCGCCGATCTGCACGCTCTCCTCGATGTAAGTCGTGGCGGGATCGATCAAGGTCACGCCGTTCAGCATATGCTGCTCGTTGATGCGCCGCCGCAAGATCGCCTCTGCTTCTGCCAGATGCACCCGCGTGTTGACGCCGATCACTTCCTCAGGATCGCTCACTTCCACGCCAATCACGCGCCGGCCGTCCGCCACGGCGATCTCAATCAAATCGGTCAGGTAATACTCGCCTTTCGATTTCGGCTGGATGCGCGGGAGCGCCTGCCAGAGCCATGCTGAGTCGAAGACGTAGACGCCGGCGTTCAGCTCGCGGATGGCGCGCTGCTCGGGCGTGCATTCTGTCTCTTCTACAATCGCGGCGACGCTGCCATCAGCGGCGCGCACCACGCGACCGAAGCCGCGCGGATCGGCCAAAGTGACGGTCAGCATGGCGAGGCCGCCTGCCGCCTCAGCGCGCTGGGCTGCAATCAATTCTCGCAAGGTCTCAGGGCGCAGCAAGGGCATGTCAGCGTAAAGAACGACGACCAAATCGCTCGCGCCGCGCAGCAGATCAGCGGCCTGCAAGAGGGCATGCCCTGTGCCGAGCTGCTGCGCTTGTAAAACAATCTCGGCGCGCCCGCGCACCGCTTCGGTCACTGCCTCAGCGCCGTGGCCGACCACGACCACAAGGCGTTGCGCGCCGATCTTCTCAGCAGTTTCCACAGCGCGCACGACCATCGGCTTGCCGCCGACTGTGTGCAGCACTTTTGGTCGCTCAGACTTCATGCGCGTGCCTTGCCCTGCGGCGAGGATGACGGCTGCAATGCTCACGGACGCTTTCCTTTCCACGACGGGATATACCGGCCAGCGCGGCGACTCGTCGCCCGAATTAATGCTGCTTTGCCTGCGGGATGCTGTTCTCGCCGAGCGAATCTTACCAGCGCACGTTGGATATCTTATCACTGCTCGCCTCGCAAAACAACGCCTGAGGCGCACTTTTGTCAGGAATTGTTTCAAACCTGACGCTTGCCCTACGCTGATCGCACTCTCGATAGACGTTATGCCTCAGAAGAGCCGCTCTGCGCCGATACATCCGCGTAAGGGCGTTAGAATACGGCTTGCTTTGGGAGCAAAAGCGTGATAGAGTAGCCTTAATTGACCGCTGCTGAGATGTTCGGCACGCTGTGAAGAGGTGAACGCCATGCCTGAGAAAATCTTAGTCATTGATGACGACGAGGCGACCGTGCAGCTGCTCAGCATCCTGCTCGAGCGGCATGGCTACGAGGTGATCAAGGCTTACCGTGCCGACGAAGGCTTGCGCAAGGCTTACCGCTCGCAACCTAATCTCGTCTTGCTAGACGTGATGATGCCCGACATGGATGGCTGGGAAGTTTGCCGCCGTCTGCGCGAGCTTTCGGATGTGCCTATCATCTTCCTCTCAGCGCGGGGCGAAGTCCGCGATGTGGTCAAGGGCTTGGAGATGGGCGCCGACGACTACATCATCAAGCCATACGACAACGACGAGCTGGTGGCGCGCGTGCGCGCACATCTGCGCCGCTCGCCTGGGCCCACTGTCTCTGAAGAGCTGGTCTTCGATGGCGGGCAGTTCCGCATCAATTTCCTCAACCGCGAGGTGAGGGTCAAGAGCCGCTTGGTGCACCTGACGCCGAAGGAATTCAGCCTGCTGGGCGTCCTAGTGCGCAACGCTGGTCGCGTCATCACGCGCGCCGAGCTGGTCAGGGAAGCGTGGGGGCCTGAATACGCCGACGCAATTGACAGCCTGAAGCTCTACATTCACTATCTGCGCCAGAAGATCGAGACCAATCCACAGCGTCCTGAGTACATCCTCACCTCTCGCGGCGTCGGTTACCGCTTCGCCGGCCACTGAGTCGCGCACGGGCAGCCGTTCGCGGAAGATGGCTGCCTTGCATTGCGCTGATGATTCTCTTAGTTGACTGCGCAAGCGAGCGTTCCTACAATCTAAAGTTAGAAATCCCCAACTGGAGCGCGTGAACATGCAGGATTACTACAAGATTCTCGGCGTGAGCCGCAATGCCAGCGCGGAAGAGATCAAAAAGGCCTACCGCGAGCTGGCGCGGCGCTATCACCCCGATCGCAATCCGAACAACAAAGAGGCGGAAGCGCGCTTCAAGCAGATCAACGAGGCATATGAAGTGCTGAGCGACGCTGAGAAGCGCGCGCGCTACGATCAGCTCGGTCATCACTACCATCAATGGCGCAACAAGCAAGGCGTCAATTGGAGCGATCTGGGCGGCATGGGCGGCTTCAGCGGCTTTGGCATGGAAGGCAGCTTTGCCGATTTCCTCGCCAGCATCTTCGGCGGCGGTCGTGCGCGCGAGAGCGGCTTCAGGCAGCCGATTCGCGGGCAAGATGTGGAGATGCCTATCGAACTGACGCTGGAAGAAGCCTACAGCGGCACTGAGCGCGTCATCACGCGCGGCAACAAGCGGCGGACGGTGCGCATTCCTGCGGGCACGCGCGACGGAATGCGCGTACGCGTCGAAGGCGAGGGCGAGCCGGGGTTTGGCGGCGGCCCGAACGGCGACCTATACCTCGTGGTCTCGATCAAGCCGCATCCGATCTTCGAGTGGCGCGATGACGACCTTTACACTGATCTCAAGTTGCCGCTTTACACAGCCGTGCTGGGCGGCGAGGTGAATGTGCCAACGCTCAGCGGCGAGGTGAAGCTGCGCATTCCGCCTGGGACGCAATCGGGCAGGCTGTTCCGCATCAGCGGGCGCGGTATGCCACGCTTGAAGCAGCCTAACGAGTACGGCAATCTGTATGCGCGCGTCATGGTGCAGGTGCCGACCAATTTGACAGGTGAGGAGCTGGCGCTTTTCGAGAAGCTCGCCAGCCTCCGCAGCAAGCGCTGAGCGGGCGCGCTTTCCGATCGTTTTTCTAGTGCCTGAGTGAGCGAGTCGCTATGTTCGGTCAGCTTTGGAGACGCGGCGCAGCGTTCCTGAGCGTGCTTTTGGTCGTCGTCCTGTTCTCCTTCGCCGCCATTGTGAGCGCGGCGCTGCTGACACAGGGCGCTGAGGCAGTGGCGGCGGTCTACCAAGACGAAGTCGCGCCTGCCATTGGCGCGCAGACGTTGCCGCTCAGCACGGCGACGCCAGTGGCAGATGCAGTCATGGCGGCGGCTGAGGCGTTGCAGCAGGTCATGATCAACGTCTACGCGCGCGTTGAGCCCTCAGTGGTGAATATTGAAGTGATCGCGCGCAGGCGGTATGGCGAGTTTGATAGCAGCGGCTCAGGCTTCGTGTGGGATACCGAAGGGCATATCGTGACCAATGCGCACGTGGTCTACGGCGCGCGCGAGATCATAGTCACCTTCCGCGACGGCCACCAGGCGCGCGCTCAGATAGTCGGCTTGGATGATTTCAGCGACCTCGCCGTCCTCAAAGTCAAGACCGATCCAAAGCGCTTGCTGCCAATCGAGCTTGGCGATTCGAGCAATCTGAAAGTCGGACAGACTGTGATCGCCATTGGCAATCCGTTCGGTCTGGTCGGCTCGATGACCACGGGCATCATCAGCGCCACAGGGCGCACGCTGAACTCGGCGCGGATGCTCAGCCTGCGCACGCGCATGCCGTTCCAAAACCCTGCCATCATCCAAGTGGATGCGCAGATCAACCCCGGCAACTCGGGCGGCCCGCTGCTGGATATCAACGGCAAGCTGATCGGCGTGAACACTGCCATTCACAGCGAGACGGGGCGTTTTCAAGGCATCGGCTTTGCCGTGCCTGTCAACACGGTCAAGCGCGTTGTGCCGCAGCTGATCGCGCATGGGCGCGCGGAGTACACTTGGCTAGGCATTGAGTCGGTCGGTTCGCAGCTCGGCGAGTTCGGCGGCTTGACAATGGCGACGCTGGCGGAGCAATTCAACTTGCCTGTGGATTACGGCGTGATCGTCGCGCGCGTCGTGCCGGGCTCGCCTGCGGACATAGCAGGCTTGCGCGGCGGCACGCGGCGCGTGATCGTGCGCGGCGTCCCAGTTCGGCTAGGCGGCGATATCATTGTGGCGATCAACGGCACGCCTATCCGTAACTTCGACGAGATGACCGCTTATTTGGTCACCAACACAGCGCCGGGCGACGTCGTCACGCTGACCATTTATCGCGGCTCGCGCCGCATGGATGTCCAAGTGACCTTAGCGGCGCGCCCGCGCGAGTGATTGAGGCAGTGCAGAGGGGCTCTGCCTGCACAAGCGGAGCAGCGCGGATCGCTCAGGCGTTGTTCAGCTTGCCAAAGCGCTGCAAAATTTCGTTGACGCGCTTGACCAGCTCTTCAGGCGCGAACGGCTTGAGGATGTAATCGTCCGCGCCAGCTTGTAGCCCCGCGTCAATCTCGGATTCCTGCCCTTTGGCGGAGAGAAAGACGATAGGGATATCTTTGACTGCCTCGATCTGCCTGAGCGCAGCACAGGCCTCGTAGCCTGTCATGCGCGGCATGCGCACATCCATCACGATCAAGTCTGGCATGACCTGCTGCGCCATCTCGACCACTTCGGCGCCGTTGGTCGCTTTGAACACCTCGTGCTGCGCGAAGTGCGTCAATACCAGCTCGATCAACTCGCGGATGTCGCGCTCATCTTCTGCGATTAAGATACGTGCCACAGATTGCCTGCCTTCTAAGCTCTCAGCCTTCAGCTTTTGACATCGCGCGAATCACGTTGAAAATGCCGCAGATGGACGCAAAATAATTATTGAACGCAGCGTGGCGCGATGCAATGCTCAAGTGGGCATGCCGAGCCTGGCTGCGCGACGTCGCCGCGCTGATCAATCCTCTGGCAGTTGCTCGCGCATAGCCTCTAGGAGGCCGTGTGGCACGCCCATCGCGCTGTAGCCAGCGTCAATGTATATCGTCTGCCCAGTGACCGATCTGCCCCAATCTGAGCATAGCCAGACTACCGCCTTGCCCACGTCCTCAGGCGTGACCAGCTTGTGCAGCGGCGAGGCGAGTTGGCTGTAGCGCAGCATCTTGCGGAAGCCGGGAATGCCCGCGCCGGAAAGCGTCTTGATCGGACCGGGCGAGAGCGCGTTCACGCGGATGTTCTGTCCGCCCAGCTCGAAGGCGAGGTAGCGCACGCTCGCTTCGAGCGCTGCCTTCGCCACGCCCATCACGTTGTAATGCGGCACAACCTTCTCGCTACCGTAATAGCTGAGCGTGACAATCGCACCGCCTTCCGTCATCAGCGGACGCGCGCGGCGCGCCATTGCCACTAGGCTATATGCGCTGACGCCAAGCGCCAGATTCCAACCCTCGCGGCTTGTATTCACGAACTCGCCTTCCAGATCGGCGCGCTCGGCGAAGGCAACCGCGTGGACAAGCACGTCTAGCCTGCCGAAGTGCTGCGCCGCTCGCGCGAAGACCCGATCAAGCGCTGCATCGTCCAGCACGTCGCACTCTTCCAGAAAAGTGACGCCAATGGATTGCGCTAACGGCTCAACGCGCCGCTTGAGCTTCTCATTGGCATAGCTCAGACCGATGTTAGCGCCTTCCGCGTGCAACGCCTGCGCAATGCCCCAAGCGATTGAGTCCTTGTTGGCGACGCCGAAGATCAACGCATTTTTCCCGCTGAATAGTCCCATCGTCCTCTCTCTCAAGTTCAAGCTCAAGTTCAGGTTCAAGTTATTGTAGGCAGGCAGTCCTCAGCCACTCCAGCGTGCGGCGCAAGCCTTCCTCGAAGGAGACGCTCGGCGCGAAGCCGAGCAGCTCGCGCGCGCGACCGATATCAGCACACGAGTGCTTCACATCGCCAGGGCGCGGCTCAGCGAAGATCGGTTCAATTTGTGTGCCGAGCAGCGCGTTGATGGCGGCGATCAGATCAAGCAAATTGATGCTCTCGCCGCAAGCGAGGTTGATCACCTGCCCTGCCACGCGCGCATCGGCTTGGCAAGCTAGCAAGTTGCCTTGCACTACGTTCTCGATGTAGGTGAAATCGCGCGATTGCGTGCCATCGCCGAAGATAGTCGGCTGTTTGCCTTCCAGCATCGCCTTCACGAAGATCGGGATGACCGCTGAATACGGCGAGTTCGGGTCTTGGCGCGGACCGAAGACGTTGAAATAGCGCAAACAGACCGTCTCCAAGCCGTAGACCGTGTGAAAGGCTTGACAGTATTGCTCGCCAGCCAGCTTGGCGGCTGCGTACGGCGAGAGCGGACGCGGCGGCATATCTTCGCGCTTGTACTTGCCTTCGGTATCTCCATACGCTGAGGACGACGCCGCGTAGATCACGCGCTTGACTCGCGCATCGCGCGCCGCGATCAGCACGTTCAGCGTGCCTGTCGCGCAGGCTTCGTGTGTCAAGATCGGATCGGCGACTGAGCGCGGCACGGAAGGGATCGCTGCCTGATGCAGCACGTAATCCACGCCTTGCATTGGCTCGCGCAACGCCTCGAGGTCAGTGATATCCACCTCGTAGAACTCGATGGAGTCGCGTACTGAGGCGATGTACTCGCGGCTGCCCGTGGCGAAGTTATCCACCACGCGCACGGTCTCGCCGCGCGCTAAGAGCGCATCCACAAGGTGAGAGCCGATGAAACCAGCGCCGCCTGTGACCAAATATACCGCCATGAGCTGTGTGGGCTATCCCTTCTGCGTGTTCTGTGACGCCTTGGCGCGCATTTTCCGCTGCTGCTTGATGCGCGCGACCTCTAGGAGGATGAACGCACCAATGCCGACCGCGCCGACGCCGCTGCCGATTAACAGCGCTGCCTCAAGCGGCGCGAAGCTGATCAAAATAGCCGCCATGCCGAGCAGGGCGCACACTGCGTAGAGCGTCAGCACGGCAAGGCGCGGATGCAAACCCATCGCCACCAGGCGATGCGAGCAGTGATCCTTGCCGCCTTGCGCCGGCGAGCGCCCCTCGCGCAGGCGCGTGAAGACCACGAGCGTCGTATCGAAGATCGGCAGGCCAAGCACGAGGATTGGAATCATCCAGCTGGCGGCTGGCGCTTGCGTGGCGAAGCGCAGCTTCAAGCCCAGCACTGCCAAGAGGAAGCCAATCGGCAGCGATCCCATATCGCCCATGAACATGCTGGCAGGATTGAAATTGTAGATCAGGAAGCCGATCAGCGCGCCGCACAACGCCGCCGAGAGGCTTGAGACCAGAGTCTGCCCTTGCAGCGCCGAGAGCAGGAACAAGAAAAAGGCGGCGATGGCGCTGCTACCCGCCGCCAAGCCGTCCATGTTATCTAAAAAGTTGACGGCGTTGATGATCCCGACGTACCAGAAGACCGTCAGCGCGACGTCCAAGAGCAAGTTGCCGAACAAGTCCACGCGCAAGCCGACCGCCGCGCAAAACAGCGCCACTGCCAATTGCGAGGCGTACTTGGTGCGCGGGCGAAGCTCCTTGCGATCATCCCAGAAGCCGATAGCAGCCAAGAAGCTCGCGCATAGCACGATCGCGATCAGCTCATTCAAGTGCGCGGGCTGATTGCCGAATATCAGCAACGCCAGCAAGAAAGCGAGATAGATCGCGAGTCCGCCCATCAAAGGCATCGGCACTTGATGCACCTTGCGCGCGCTCGGCTTATCCACCAAACCGATGCGCTGTGCCAACCGGCGCGTCAGCGGCGCCAAGCTGACCGAAGCGGCGAAGCCGACTGCCAAGACGGGTATGTAATCGAACATGTCCAGAGCGCGTCGTCCTTGCTGGCACAAGATATCGAGGCGGCGGGGAGTATAGCGCACTTCAGCGCGCCGTGAAAGATTCGGATCGAGACCTTGCGCGGCAGTCTGCTGAAAAATGCGCTTTCACAGACGCAGGTGAGTGCTCGCTTGTCCGTCAGGCGCGGCTAGACGCGCGCTTGCTGCATATCAGGCAGGTTCAGGTGTTGCCCGAAGCCTTGTGCGACCAGCAGCTCAGCGTTCAAGATGGCGCCGCCGGCCGCGCCGCGCACTGTGTTGTGCGAGAGCGCCACGAATTTCACATCCAAAACGTTGCAAGCGCGCAACCTTCCGAGCGTGGTT
This sequence comes from Chloroflexota bacterium, assembly GCA_017743585.1. GTDB lineage: Bacteria > Chloroflexota > Anaerolineae > Aggregatilineales > UBA2796 > CP2-2F. Next base: position 649 of record JAGHYP010000007.1, on the reverse strand, counting down.
GCCATGCCGAGACCGTTATCGCGGTCAAGGCGCGGCTGCGGGCGATCGGGCGCGTCATTGTAAATCAGAATTGAGTCGGGCAGGCTGGGCAGATGGCGCGCCCAAGGGTGCGGTTGAAACTCCTGCCACGCTTGGCGGATTGCCTCAAGGCTTGGCGGCGTCTCAAACTTGACCGAGACGACGACCGTGTGACCGTCCAGCACAGGCACGCGATTGCAGCTGGCGCTGAAAGCAGCCTCGAGCGGCACAATTCGCTCGTCGCTCAGCTTGCCCAAGATTTTGAGCGGCTCGCGCTCAACTTTCTCTTCCTCGCCGCTGATGTGAGGCAAGATGTTGTCGAAGATATCGAATGAGGCGACGCCAGGATAGCCGCTGCCGCTGATCGCCTGCAGACTGACCACTTGGACTTGCCGTATGCCGAATGGCACGAGCGGCGCTAGCGCTGTGACCACAGGCACAGTGGTGCAATTGGACATAGTGACCAGCGCGCCGCGAATGCCGCGCTTGCGGCGTTGCACTTCCACCAGCTGCACGTGATCGGCGTTCAGCTCGGGCAGCAGGATCGGCACATCTTCCGCCATCCGATGGGCGCTGGCGTTGGAGCTGACCAGATGTCCGCGCTTGGCAAGCTCAGGCTCAAGCGTTTGAG